>JAHELX010000186.1 GCA_024643945.1 Anaerolineales bacterium | reverse complement strand
CACATCTTCCGGGCGGGCCAGGCGGCGCAGCCAGGTTATTTGGTCAAAGTCGGCGTCAAAGCTGGCAATGGCCGGTATCCCACCACCGTCAAGCCTCGTCGTAGAGAGCCTCAGTGTCGGCCAAGGCGTCCCCCTTGTATCCTTCCGTCAGCAAATCCATCAATCCGTCCAAGCTCGACGCCGGGACACCAACCGACGGATAGAGATAGGGAGGCTTTTCCTCCTCGCCTGATCTGCTCATTACGGGTCGCCCTTGCCGAGCCTGTTCATGCAAGAACTGAACAATTTGCTCTACAACATTCAAGCTCTCCGGCGGCAGGTCATTGAGCAAGGAGCGGATGTGGTCCCGAACCACCTGCGCCTGAGTTTGCCGGTTTGTATTAGTGCCCATAGCGGATACCCGCCGATGTATCGGGGAATACGAAGACGATTTGAATTATACTTTACCACTATCAAGGGCCGTCGTCAACCTCGCCTGGCACTAACCGAGATCTTTGAGTTTTCACCCGCGACTATGCAATGGCGAATCCACGGCTCTCAGCGCCTAGAGAAACGAGGCAAACTAAAATGACCATCCAACCATCTGACCAATTTACCAATCACCTTTGCCTCTGCGTCATCCCCGGGGACGGTGTGGGGCAGGAGGTCATCCCCATCGCCGTGGAGGTGCTGCGCGCTACACTGCCCGGCCTGGCCATCGTGGAAGCCGAGGCCGGGTGGGAGACCTTCCAGCAGACCGGCGTAGCCTTGCCCCCCGAGACGCTGGAGGCCGCCCGCGCTTGTGGGGCGGTGCTCTTTGGGGCCGTGGCCTCTCCCTCGCATCCGGTGGCCGGGTATCGCAGCCCGATCATCGCCCTACGCCGTGAGTTGGACGTGTACGCCAATCTGCGCCCTCTGCGCGGCTGGACGGTGGCACGGTCGCACCCAGCGCTGGATCTACTGGTGGTGCGGGAAAACACCGAGGGCCTCTACGCAGGGCGCGAGCGGCGCGAAGGAAACAGGGCAATCAGCGAGCGCATCATCACGCACGAGGGGGCGGCACGGGTGGCGCAGGTGGCATACCGATTGGCGCTGGAATCAGGCCGGCGGCTGACCATTGTCCATAAGGCCAATGTGCTGCGAGTGGGCGATGGGTTGTGGCGCGAGACCTGTCTGGCCGTCGCCAGCGAGTTCCCCCAGGTGGAGACGGAGGAGGGGCTGGTGGACTCGGTGGCCTATCACCTGGCTCGGGACCCGGGCCGCTATCAACTCTTACTCTGCCCCAATCTTTACGGCGACATCCTGTCGGACCTGGCGGCAGCCTTGGGAGGTGGATTGGGGCTGGTGCCGTCGATCAGTCTGGGCAAGCGCTTCGCCATCGCCGAGCCGGTACATGGCGCCGCCCCCGACATCGCCGGGCAGGGAATCGCCAACCCCATGGGGGCGATTCTAAGCAGCGCGCTGCTGGCCCGCCATTGGTGGGACCGCCCCGACGTGGCCGACGCCATAGAAACGACTGTGGCGAACATCCTTGCTTCAGGGGTTCTGACCCCCGACGTGGTCGCCCCCGGCCAGCCAACCGCCAGTACCCAGGAGATGGGCCAGGCGGTGTTGGCACGCCTGCGGAATCAGGGAATCGGGGAATCAGAGAGTAGGGGATCAGAGATCCTCCTGATTCCCGATTCCTGATTCCCTGATTCCCCGATTCCCTTTCAATCTACGCAATACACATATCCTCAAATCCCCAGGTAAGCTTTACGCACGTGTTCGTTCTGGGCTACTTCGCGCGACGGTCCCTCCAGTTCGACCTGGCCGTCAGCCAGCACATAAGCGTAGTCGCTGATGGCCAGCGCCAGTTGAATGTTCTGCTCCACCAGCAGCATCGTCAGCCCTTCGGCTCTAAGACGTCGTAAGATTCCAAAAAGATTCAACACCAGAAGCGGCGCCAGGCCGAGCGAAAGCTCATCGAACATCAAGATTTCAGGTTCTGCCATCAGCCCACGCGCGACTGCCAGCATCTGTTGCTCGCCCCCGGAAAGAGTGCCGGCCTTTTGAGCGCTTCGCTCCTTCAGGCGCGGGAACAATTCGTACACCCACTCCAGGTTGCGCTGGAAGTGCGCCCTGGCACGGGCGATAAAAGCACCCATCTCCAGGTTCTCGTAGACACTCATCTCGGTGAACAGTTGGCGACCTTCGGGCACCAAGATCAACCCGCGAGCGGCCTTGACGTGAGGCGAAACGCGCGTCACATCGCGGTCATCGAAAGCTACCGACCCATGCCAGGGTTTGACCTGTCCCATCACCGTGCGCAGCAACGTGGTCTTGCCTACCCCATTGGATCCGACCAGCGAGGTAAGTTTTCCCCGCTCCAGCTCCAACGACACATCCCAGAGAATCTGGACTTCGCCGTAGCCGGAAGACAGGTTGCGAATCTCTAAAAAGGCCATCGATCATCTCTCCCTGGTACGTACTACGGAATACGCAATACGCGATTACTTATGTAACGTATTGTGTGTTGCGTACTGCGTGTCACTGTGCGTACGTGGCACTCATCAGGTGCTCCGCCAGCTTAGGATCACCCAGATAGGCTTCGATCACCCCGGGGTCGTTGGCGACTTCCTCGGGCATCCCCTCGGCAATCTGCTCTCCATAATCCAATACGATCACTCGATCCGAGACGTTCATCAGCGCGTGCATCACGTGTTCGATGATGAGAATGGTCACCCCCTGGTCGCGGATCTGGCGCACGACCTCAAGCATTTCGGTGATTTCGGTGGGATTCAACCCGGCCAGCACTTCGTCCAGCAATAGCAGATAGGGACGGGCTGCCAGCGCGCGCGCCAACTCCAGCCGTTTCTTCTGAGCCACGTTCGTACTGGCCGCCAGCGCATCGCGCCATCTGTCCAGGCCGACGAAAGTCAACACCTCATCCGCAATCTCTCGCGCCCGGCCCAGCGAGCGACGCTCATGTCCAAAGCAAGCGCCGGCCATCACATTTTCTAGCACTGTCAGTTCGTTCAGTGGCTGTACGATCTGGTGAGTGCGAGCCAGGCCCATCCGCGCCACGTGATAAGGCTTCCAGCCGGTAATATCTTGGTTCCTGAAGATTACGCTTCCCTCTTCTGGCGCATAAACGCCGTTGATCACGTTGAACAGCGTGGTCTTCCCCGCACCATTAGGCCCAATCAATCCCAGGATTTGTCCCTCAGGAAGATCAAAGGTGACGTTTGACAAGGCCTGTAAACCACCAAAGCGTTTGAAGACGCCGTGCACCTGCAGAATGCTATTTTGCGCCTGTCCGATCATTCCAGCACCCTCCGCAGACGGGGAAAGCGCCCACGCAGCCAACCGACCAGACCCGATGGCACGAAGAGGATGATCACCAACAGCAACACACCGGCCACGGCCAATTGGATATTCTTGAAAAGTGGGCTGACCAGCAAGAGACCGCGTAGCCGCTGGTAGACGGCCGAGCCAACCAGCGGGCCCAGCACCAGGCCCTGCCCTCCCAGCATCACCATCACGATGGTTTCAATGGACTGGTGCAACCGAAAGGCATCCACCGGCTCGATGTTGCCGTTCTTGAAGAAAAAGAGTACCCCAACCATCCCCGGGAAGATCGCCGAGAGAACGTAGGCCCAGGTCTTGGCGTTGGGCGCAACCACCCCCATCACCTCGGCGGCATCCTCGTTCTCCCGGATCGCCATCAGACCCAGCCCAAAGCGAGACGATTTCACCAGAAAACTGACCAGGATGACGACCAGCGTCAGGACCACCAGGGCAGCATAGGTGATCCACAAGGCCTGGTCCGGGCCGCCGTAGGCGTTATATACCTGGAACTTGAGCGACATCCCGATAGGACCCCCAAAAGGTTCAAAGTTTTTCATAAAGGCCCGGGCGGCTTCGTTGACGCCGATGGTCGCCAGGGCGAAGTAGGCACCGCGCAGGCGCAAGATCGCCTTCCCCAGCAGAAAAGCGAGCAGTCCAGCACTTACGGCCCCACCCAGCACGGCCACATAAAGAGGTGCCTTGTAGACGCTGAGCAGATAGAAGCCGATGTAACCACCTATGCCGAAAAAGACGATGTGCCCGAAACTCACGTAGCCGGTGTAGCCTAGCAGGATGTTCAAGCTGGACGCCAGCGCCACCGACATGAGGACAGTGAAAGCCACTTCTCGCGCATAAGCCTTACCAGCGATGACTGGCCAGACGCCGATGGCAGCCGTAAGCACCAGCGCCAGCCACAATCCGGGGTTTCGCCACTGTTTCATGTTTCGCTCCCTAGCAAGCCGGTCGGGCGTACGAGGAGAATGATGACGAACAGAACAAACTCCAAAACAGGCACCCAGCTAGTCTGCATAAAAGCAGGGATGATCCCTTCCAACGCCCCCAGGATCAGACCGCCAATCAGTGCCCCCAGGGGATTGCCCAGACCACCCAACACACAAATCACGAAACTCTTCAGCTCGTAGCTGCTACCGGCGAGGATGGTGAAGGGAAAGAAGGTGGCGATCAATCCGCCGGAGATGGCGGCTAGCATCGTGCCCAAACCAAAACTGAACGCCAACACCCAGGAGGCAGGGATGCCCATCAACTCGGCTGCGGCCCGGTTGTTGGCCACGGCCCGGATGGCCTTGCCCGGCCGGGTGCGATACAGAAACAGATAGAGCAGGCCAGTCACCAGCACCGCTGCCAGCGCAGCCGCGACCCGAGTCCAGTTCAGGGTAAGGGGTCCCAGCGTAAAGCTCCCCAGAGAAAAGTCAACGTTGCGCGGTGAGGTGGTAAAGACTGCTGTCCCAATCCCAATGATGATCATATTGACGGCAAAAGTAGCCAGCAAGGTGGAAAGGTGAGGGGCATTCAAGACGCGCTGGACAGCCACTCCGTAGATCAGGATTCCCAGCAGCAAACCGGCCGCAGCCACCAATAGCAGGGTCAGGTAAGGATTCAGGCTCAGTCCGCGGAAGGCCAAGTAGACTCCAAACATGCCCAGGGCGATGATGGGGCCATGTGACAGATTGATTACGTCCATCACACCCCAAATTAAAGTGAGCCCCATGGCTGCAATTCCGTAAACGAATCCCAGCAGCAGCCCGTCGGTCAGAGAGGGGATCAAGATCTCCAGCATATGCATCTCCTGTCATCCATAAGCACTTGTCCAGAAATAACTTACTATTTTTGCAATCAGTTTACGCCCGATTTGCCGATTGAAGCGCAAAGGCAACTGCTCACCCTCCCGCAGGTTCAGGCGACTGTAGAAGCAAAGATAGTTGCCTTGATCGGCGCTTCAGGCGCAACAGACCCCTTAACGCAACCTGCGGGAGGGTAGGCTGAGTAGTAACGCGCAAAGTTGTTATTGGACAAGTACTGAAGAATCTCGCAGGCGCGGTCGCAAGGCCCTTTCCCGTCCATAGGTCCCCTTGGGGAAACAAGCTATGGGCGACCAAAGGCTCAGCCGAGCGGCGGACCGCGCCTGCGGGGTGACCACGAGCATAACGTTATGGCTTAGGATAGAGCGCACTGGCTGTCGCGCCTTCCAATGGCCAGACCACCTGCTTCATCGAGTTGCCTGCGTCATCTTTCTGCCACTGGATGTAGACCATATCGTGCCCGATCTGCAAGCCATGGGCTTCGGGGCTCGTGTCGAACTTGATGTGGCCGTAGAAGGTAAGGATGTCCATGTTATCCATCGCCGCTTTAACCGCGTTGGGATCAATTGAATCGGCGTCCTCAATGGCCTTTTGTAGAATGAGCCCAGCCGCATACCCACCAGCGGAATGGTAAGACGGCTCTGCGTTGTAAGCGGCCTCATAGGCTTTCACGAAATCCCCCCCAAATGGGCCGAACCAATCGAGACCAGCCTCTGCTGCCGAGTCCGGGGTGAAGGCGGCCAACGGCTCCCACTGGCTGGGGCCGACGATGCCCACCGCCGCGTCACCCAGATCAGCGAAATCTGGTTCGGGTGGCGCAACCAGCAGGGCCGCAAAGTTGAGTGACAGGTGCTTATCATAGAGCTGTCGGGCGAAGGTGCTGCCGTCCTGGAAATGGCCGCCGCCCATAAGAGCATCTGGCGCGGCAGCTTCGATCTTGTTGATGAATGGCCCAAAATCTGTTGTCTCAGAATCGTAGCCTTCAAAGAGGACGACCTCGTAGCCTAGTGACTCGGCATAATCCTTGGCCGCCGTCACGACGTCGGTTGAGAACTGATCGTTCTCGTAGACAAAGGCGATCTTTTTGGCGTTAGGGTCTAGTTTGGCCAGCAGGTCCACCGCGCCCGTCAGGTAACGGCTGGCCGGAGTATAAGCCTGGAAGACCAGTGTATAGCCTTGCTTATAAGCGGAATCGGAAGCGGCTCCAGTGGTAATCATCACCTTGCCGTGTTGCTCAGCGATCACCGCTGCCGCAGCCGTCAGGCCGCTCGAGTAGGGGCTGACCAAGAAGTCGGCGTTATCTTCGGTGGCCAGTCGGGTGTAGAGTTCCTGCACGCGGTCTTTGTTGCTTTCGTCGTCGTAAGAGATCGAATCAAGCTTGATCGTCGTGCCGTCACTCAACTTGATCCCCCCGGCGGCGTTGGTCTGATCCATCCACAGCATAAGGCCGTCGACCTGACGTATAGAGGATACGTTTTGACTTCCGGTTTGGGAAGCGGTGAAGCCGACGACGATTGTCTGTTCGGCCGCCGCTTCGGTGGCGGCCGGCTCTTCTGTGGCCGGGGCTTCGGTAGCGGCCGGTTTTTCTTCAGTGGCTGCGGCCGGGGCTGGCGCTTGCGTAGCGGGCGCTGCACATTGAGCCGCAATCAATACTAATGCAAGCAGCAGGACAGGAACAACAGAGCGCTTCATTTCTTTCTACCTCCTCCAGAGTAGAACAATCATTTGAACAGAACGAGATGTCAGCCTAATCTCAATGAACTACTTGTAATGCCACCTCCTTTCTTTGAGAGAGATTCCTCGGAAGGTGCCGTTCGCGCCACCCCATTGTGACGGACACTCCGAGAGATTTCTATGAGACTGTTATCGGAAATGAGGGAAAGTCCCAGGTTGTCTTGATCCCTGGTTCCTGATGTGTTGACCTCAGTATTATACCAGGCTTTCACTTGCCTGTCACCCCCCTATCAGGATTCAATAGAAATTCTAATTATGGCAACTGACCCAAGGTGCAACGCACTTTCAAAAGGCAAGCTCGCTGCCAGAGTTGCCTCCGGGACGAGGCTTCGAGCCCATGATTTAAGATGCGGCTGCCGTTAAGGGTAGTGAAGATTGACGCAAGGGTGGGGGCTGGATATAATGTCTGAGGATGTGACGGATCCCCGTGGGCAATAAGGCATAAAGAAAAGTGTTAAACGCCAGAGATGGGGTTCTTTTATCATGGAAGTTGACTTGTTGATCCAGTATGCAACCCAACTCGTCACCTGTGCCAGCCCCGACGGCCCCAAGCGAGGCGAGGCGATGGCCGAGGTCGGCCTGATCTCCGACGGGGCGGTGGCGGTCGCCGACGGGGAGATCGTGGCGGTCGGCCCGAGCAATGATCTACGTGCCGAGTATGCCGCCCGCGAGACGGTGGATGCCAGCGGCAAGGTGGTATGCCCCGGCTTCGTGGACCCCCACACGCACGTCGTCTACGCCGGTGATCGCGTGGCCGAGTTTGAGATGCGCATCCGGGGCGCGACTTATATGGAAATCATGGGAGCTGGAGGCGGCATTGCCAGTACTACCCAGGCGACCCGGGCGGCAACGGTCGAGGACCTGGGCGCCGCGTCAGGTCCCCGGCTGGACGCGATGTTGACCCTGGGCACGACCACGGCCGAGGTCAAGACGGGCTATGGCTTGGATGCGGAGAGCGAACTCAAGATGCTCCAGGCCATTGCCGCCCTGGATGCCATACACCCGGCCGATCTGGTCCCCACGTTCCTCGGCGCGCATGCCGTTCCGCCAGCGTATGCAGGACGTGCCGACGAATACGTGGACCTGGTCATCGGCGAGATGCTGCCCCACGTGGTCGAGTGGTATCGCCATTCCTCCTTTGCTTCTCGTCACGTGCCCCTCTTTTGCGACGTGTTCTGCGAGGCCAACGTCTTCGACCGGGACCAGTCGAGGCGGGTCTTAGAAGCAGGCCTGTCGCACGGGCTGCCGGCCAAAATCCACGCCGACGAGTTTGAGACGCTGGGAGGCGTGGCGTTGGCAGTGGAATTGGGTGCCGTCTCGGCCGACCACCTGGATGTGACCCCGGCGGCCGAAATCGAAGCGTTGGCCGCGTCGTCCACGCTGGGCGTTGTCCTGCCAGCTGTCAATTTCAACCTGGGCAGCTCTCATTTCGCCGATGCGCGGGCGATGGTGGATGCCGACGTGGCCCTGGCCCTGGCCACCGACATCAATCCCGGCTCCGCCCCCTGCCCTTCGATGCCGCTGGTAATGGCGATTGCCTGCCGCTACCAGCGATTGCTCCCGGCCGAGGCATTGAATGCCGGCACCATCAACGCCGCCTATGCCATTGGACTTGGGGACCGTATTGGTTCCGTTGAGGTAGGCAAACAGGCTGATTTATTGATAGTGAATGCCCACGACTACCGGCACCTGGCCTATCAGTTTGGCGCCAACCTGGTAGAGCGCGTGATTAAGCGAGGACAGCTTTATACCCAACGCACGTGGGCATGATATTAGGAGATACAGAAATGCGCGAGTTCACCGATGGATCTACCGCCATCGTGCGCGGAGCCCTGGCCGCCGGCTGCACCTTCTTTGCCGGCTACCCGATTACCCCGGCTTCGCCTATCCTGATGGCTATGATGCGCGAGTTGCCCAAAGTGGGCGGGGTGGCGATTCAGGCCGAAGACGAGATCGCCTCTATCGGCATGTGCATCGGCGCGGCTATGTCCGGCGCCCGCGCATTGACCGCCACCAGCGGCCCCGGCATCAGCCTTTATAGTGAAAACATCGGCCTGGCGATTATGGGTGAGGTAGCGTTGGTCATCGTGGATGTGCAGCGCCTGGGACCCGCCACCGGGGGTGCCACCAGCGTGGGCCAGGGGGATGTGCAGTTCGTGCGTTGGGGTACTGGCGGTGGCTACCCGATCATTGCATTGGCGCCTTCTTCGATTCCCGAATGCTACAGCCTGACGATACAAGCCTTCGACCTGGCCGAGCGCTTCCGCTGTCCCGTCTTTCTGCTGACCGACAAAGAGTTGAATATGACCATGAACACTGTGGACCTGGACAGGTACCAGGAGGTCCCCGTGCGGAAGAGAAAGACGTTTGGGGCGGATAATGGGGGCGGGGCGGAGGTGTTTGCCCCGTACCGCTATGACCCGCCGGGCGATGTGCCACCCATGGCACATTTCGGCCAGGATGTCATCCTGCGCTTTACCGGCTCTACCCACGACGAACGGGCTTTCATCACCAAACACCCACCCACGGTGGACGCATTGAATCGACACCTGGCGGCCAAAATTGAGGAACACCGGGATGAGATCGAGTCGGTCACGATGGACGTGGAGCCCGGCGCCAGGACACTGCTGATCAGCTACGGCGTGACGGCACGAGCCATGCGCGAGGCGCTGCGGAGGGCGAGACACAAGGGACAAAAGGTATCGGCGCTGACGATCCACAGCCTGTGGCCAGTGCCAGAGGCCGCCATTCAGGCTGCGCTCCAGGGTGTCGGGCAGGTCGTAGTGGCCGAACTGAACCTGGGCCAGTACCGGCGTGAGATAGAGCGTCTCACCCCCGGCCGGGATGTCATAGGGCTCAACCGGTTGGATGGCGAATTGATATCGCCGGATCAATTCCTGGAGGTGATCCAATGACGGTGGCACCTGTCACGATTACGCCGCTTGAAACTTACCGCAACCAGTCTCCCTACCCCTTCTGCCCCGGCTGTGGCCACGGTTTCATTCTGGA
>JAHELX010000885.1 GCA_024643945.1 Anaerolineales bacterium | reverse complement strand
GTCGTCCGCGTAGGATTGATGCAAAATGTGGTTCGCCTTTACACCTCGCGCACACTGCCAGCCCGCAGCGCCGACCTGATTGAGGCCATTCGGGGCCTGCCCATTCATCAACGTAAGAGCGAAACAAAAGGGTAGTCATAGACCTGATGAGATGGAGGTACAGTCTATGCAAGTCACAACTATTTCCAGGTACCTTCTTGGCATGACCAGAAGTGCATTTTTCATACTGGTACTGATGGGTCTGCTGATGGTGGGAGGGATCCCTCTGGTCGAGGCGGCCCCTCCGGCCCAATCGCCCGAGGAAGGCCAGGCTATCTTCCAGCAAAAGTGCGCCTCGTGCCACACCGTCGGCGGCGGCCAGTTGGTGGGTCCCGACCTCCAGGGGGTGACAGCCCTGCGGGATCGAGATTGGCTGATACGCTGGATCTCGGCTCCCGACAAGTTGTTGGCCGAAGGCGATCCGATTGCCACCCAGATACTCCAGGAATACAACAACATCCCTATGCCGAACATGGGGCTTTCGGAGACAGACGTATTAGCTGTGCTGGCCTATCTGGAGAGCCAGGCAGGGGAGGCAACACCGGTGCAGACCGGGGAAGCCGCTACCCCGCAACCGGCCCAGGAGCCGGCTGCCCCGGCCGCCGGCCTCGGCAATCCCCAGACCGGGCGCATGTTATTCATCGGCGAACGCAAGCTGACGAACGGTGGGCCAGCTTGCGTCTCCTGTCACAGCGTGGACCAGGTGGGGGCACTGGGAGGCGGCACTCTAGGTCCCGATCTGACCAACGTCTATAGCCGTTATGGAGGAGAGGCCGGCCTGGCAGCGGCCTTGAACGGCCTGCCCTTCCCCACCATGCAGGGCGTCTTCGCCGGCAAGCCGTTAACTGCGGAAGAACAGGCTGACCTGCTGGCCTTCTTCGCCGAAGCTGATCAGGCTACTGCCACGCCGCCCAATAACAGCTTCGTTTGGATTGGACTGGGAGGCTTCGTTGTCCTCGGCCTGCTCGGCCAGTTTACCTGGAGAAAACGATTGACTGGGGTGCGTAAATCCTTGCTTGGAGGCGCAAAATGAGTTGGATCACGGACATCGTTAACCCGAAAACCCGCCAGTGGGAGGAGTTCTACCGCAATCGCTGGCAACATGACAAAATCGTCCGCAGCACCCATGGCGTGAATTGTACCGGCGGCTGTTCCTGGGCGATCTACGTCAAGGACGGGGTCATCACCTGGGAGATGCAACAGGTGGACTATCCCAAGCTGGAAAAAACGCTACCGCCCTACGAACCGCGTGGCTGCCAGCGAGGGATCTCATTTTCGTGGTACATCTACAGCCCCATCCGGGTCAAGTACCCGTATGTGCGCGGCGCTCTCATGGACTTGTGGCGGGATGCCCGGCAGGCCCATGCCGACCCGGTCGAGGCCTGGCGTTCTATCGTCGACGACCCGGATGCGCGCACCTGTTACCAGCGGGCTCGGGGCAAGGGCGGCTTCCGCCGCGCTTCCTGGGACGAAGTGCTGGAACTGATCGCGGCCGCCAACGTCCACACCATCAAGAAGTACGGGCCGGATCGGATCATCGGCTTCTCGCCTATCCCGGCGATGTCGCAACTCAGCTACGCCGCCGGTTCACGCTTCTTGCAATTAATGGGCGGGGTGAACCTGAGTTTTTACGACTGGTACTGCGACCTGCCGCCGGCCTCACCCGAGATTTGGGGAGAGCAAACCGACGTTCACGAGAGCGCCGATTGGTACAACGCCAAGTTCATCATCTCCATGGGCTCGAACCTGAATATGACCCGCACGCCCGACGTACACTTCGTATCCGAAGCACGCCATAACGGGTCCAAGTTCGTCGTCTTCTCGCCCGATTTCAGCCAGGTGGCCAAGTACTCCGATTGGTGGATCCCTCTCAATGCCGGTCAGGACGGCGCCTTCTGGATGGCGGCCAACCACGTTATTCTGACCGAGTACTACGTCCAAAAAGAGACGCCATCCTTTACCAGCTACCTCAAGCAATATACCGATTCCCCCTTCTTGGTGCGGCTGGTAAAGGGCGAGACTGGCTACCAGGCGGGGCGGCTCCTGCGAGCTGACAGCATCGAACGCTATCAAGCCGAAGAGAACGGGGATTGGAAGTTTTTGATGTACGACGCGGCCGAGAATCGCCCCAAGATGCCCAAAGGCTCGGTCGGCCATCGCTGGCAGTCACGCAAGGGCCAATGGAACCTGGAGTTGAAAGATGGATCGGACGACTCGCCGATCGATCCCCAATTGTCCTTCCGCCAGGACCACGACGAGGTCGTCCTGGTTGGGTTTGAGGATTTTTCCAATGACAACGCGGTTGTTCGGCGGGGGGTGCCGGTCAAATACCTGGAGACCACCGAGGGAGCGGTGCCCGTCACCACCGTCTTCGATCTGTTGATGGCCCAGCTTGGCGTGGGTCGTGGCCTGGCGGGTGATTACCCGGCTGACTACGACGATCCCGCGCACACCTTTACCCCGGCCTGGCAGGAAAAGTTCACCGGGATTGACCGGGCGACCGTCATCAATTTTGCCCGCCAGTTTGCCAATACTGCCGAGAAGACAGGTGGCAAATGCACCGTCATCATCGGCGCTGGTGTCAATCACTGGTACCACAATAATCTGATCTATCGCTCAGCCATCACGGCACTGATGTTATGCG
>JAHELX010000185.1 GCA_024643945.1 Anaerolineales bacterium | reverse complement strand
CTCGCCAGTCATCATTGAGGTCCTGTTCGGCGCTACCCGCGTCACGCTGCTGTTCCTTTTGATACCACAAATCTGCATCTATGGCGGGGCGGCGCTCATCATCCGTACCCTGGTGCACCGTCGCCGCCGGGGCTGGGGCGCCATCCTGCTCCTGGGGATGGCTTTCGCCATTGCCGAGGAGTGTGTGATCCTGCAAACCTCAGTATCGCCGCCTTACCAACAACTTCTCTTTGGGGGAGCTCCTGACCCTACCTATACTTGGGCATTTGGCTGGGTAAAGTGGTTCTCAATGTGATGGCCGTCCTGCTGCTGGCCTACCTGGCCTGGAAGCTCCATCGGCGCCAGGTGACGCAAGGGGCGCTTGGCCTGGAACCTGGACACTCTGGCGTGCCGCGAGCCGGGTAGCGCGGGACTGAAATATGCAATTACGAGAAGGGGTTTTAGTTCCTGCTTAAATGTATATTGACTACTTAGATCGTATTTAGTATAATAAGAACATGTGTTCTGCGGTGAGCCAATATGAGGGCGCAGACCACACTTCTACAACCGAAGGAGAAGTCCATGACAAACAAGGATAAAGAGCTCATTGCCAACGTATCAATAACGATCAACACTCCCATTGCCAAGGTGTGGGAGGCCCTTGTTAATCCCGACATGATCAAGCAATATATGTTCGGCACGAACGTTGTTACGGACTGGAAAGAAGGCAGTCCAATCGTCTGGAAGGGAGAGTGGCAGGGAAAAGCGTATCAGGACAAGGGCACAATTCTTAAAATCGATCAGGAACGCGTTTTACAATACAGCCACTTCAGTCCGTTCTCCGGTCAGCCAGATGTGCCCGAAAATTACCACAGCGTGACCATTGAGCTGTCCGGCCAAGGACGGCAAACCAATGTCTCGCTCGCTCAAGACAACAACGCCACCGAACAGGATCGCGAGCACTCTGAAAAGAACTGGCAACTGATGCTTGAGGGCTTGAAGAAGCTTTTGGAGAGCCAGAAGTGAAAAGTTCGCCTGGGTTGCCGACAAATACAGTGTTTCCTGGCAATTAAGCCTTGCAAAGAGCTGATATGAAGATGCTGTATGCAATTCCCGCTCTGCCGGTGAAGGACATTGGGCGGAGTGTGAACTTCTACTGTGACAAACTCGGCTTCACGGTGATTCATCAAGAGGCAGGCTTTGCCGTCCTCCGGCAAGACGGGGTCGAGATTCATCTTTGGGCTGCCTCCGACGAGGATTGGCGCACACGAGGTGGCACTCCAGCGGTGGTTTCTGGCGCCGAGTCGTTCATTGCCGGCACGGCGAGTTGTCGAGTGGCGGTCGAGCACGTTGACGAGTTGTACGCGACGCTCCAGTCGTTCGGAATCCTCCATCCGAACACGTCGCTTCGTGACCGGTGGTGGGGATCGCGTGAGTTTGGAGTAGTGGATCTAGACAACAACCTCATTACCTTCTTTGAGAATAAATGACTCGTCTTGTATAGTACAAAGCGGTCAAATCCAACTGACATGAAGGTCAGAAAGACGTCCTGGGAGAAACCAAGATGAATAAAACTACTACCTTTTTAATGTTTGTCGGAAAGCAACACGGAAAAGCCGAGGAGGCGATGAATTTTTACACGTCCCTGTTCAAGAATTCAAGAATCATCAACATAGTACGCTCTGGCGCAGGCGAAGAGGAGCCCGAAGGGACAGTTAAGCACGCTGTGTTCTCTCTCAACGGACAGGAATATATGGCTATGGAGAGTAGCAGAGAACATTCCTTTACCTTTACCCCAGCCATGTCGATTTTTGTGAAGTGTGAGACGGAAGAAGAAATCGATGAGCTTTTCGACAAACTGTCCAAAGGCGGGTCTGTTCTTATGGAACTAACCCAATATCCATTCAGTCAAAAGTTTGGATGGGTTCAGGATAAATTCGGCGTTTCCTGGCAGCTAAATCTCGTAGAAACGTAATGATGAAGCCAACTAAAATGGAGAGTAACCATGTTTAAAGCAAAAGCAGCATTTAGCGGGTTTTCGGTTGACGGATTGGCGAAGGCCGAAGAATTTTATACACAGACCCTGGGGCTAAAAGTGGACAATCAAGGCATAGGGCTGAGGCTACATTTGCCTGGCGGCGGTATGGTGTTTGTGTATCCAAAAGACGACCACCAGCCAGCCACGTTCACCATTTTGAACTTCGAGGTGGATAACATCGACCAAGCAGTGGATGAACTAACAAACCGAGGTGTGCAGTTTGAGCACTACGAAGGTGGTCTGAAAACTGACGAAAAAGGCATCTTACGTGGCCTGTCTCAAAATATGGGTCCTGATATAGCTTGGTTCAAGGACCCCGCTGGCAATATCCTGTCTGTAATTCAAGACAGCAATGAGAACACTTAAGCCGTACGAGCCATCGTTTGTTGTTGACGACAGTCGGCCACCAGTACCTGAGGATTACGTTGAACACCTTATCAAACTCGTCTCAGATGGTCGTGGTGGTGATGCCGTCGAGTAGTTTATGACGAAGGCTGCAGGAATGCCTGAGGAAATCGTTACTGGTATGCGCCGGTCGCCAATATGGCCCAGCTTTGAGGCAGTCACGCATACCATGAGGAGAAAAACATGAGAAAAGTAATTGTATCTGAGTTCGTAACACTCGATGGCGTCTTTCAAGATCCGGGCGGAGCTGAAGGATTTGAGCGCGGAGGTTGGGCTTTTCAATTCAACCGTGGTCCGGAAGGCGACGAGTTTAAGCTGGATGAAGTGATGGCAAGTGATGCTCTTCTCCTGGGACGGGTGACATATGAAGCGTTTGCCGAGGCATGGCCGTCACGGACAGGCGAGTTCGCCGACAAGTTCAACACTATGCAGAAGTACGTTGTTTCGATGACGCTGCGGGCGCGCAAATGGAACAACTCGGTTTTGATCAAGGACAACGTTCCTGAGGAGATCGCCAGGTTGAAACAAGAAAAAGGCGGCGACATCCTCGTCAACGGCAGTGCCAAACTCGTGCAGACGCTAATGGAACATGACCTTGTCGATGAGTATCGCCTTATGGTATTCCCAGTAGTTTTGGGTATGGGAGAACGTCTCTTCAAAGAAGGGAGCGACAAGATTGCTTTGCGACTTATGGGAGTAAAGCCAGTCGGTCGAGAAGGTGTGGTCATCCTCATTTACCAGCCAGAACAGAACTGAGATGGTAAATAAGATGGGAGAATTACGACAGCAGGTGAAAGTTTACTGTGATGAAATCGCCAGATAGGAGGCAAAACATTATGTTTGACAGAGTTGCGTTAATCTCGATTCCGGTCCAAGACCAGAAAAGGGCGAAGGAATTCTACACCAAGGTGCTCGGGTGCAACGTAGTGCAAGAAATGCCCTTTGGAACACCGAATACCTTGTGGATCAGGTTGGCATTGCCGGGAACCGAGACTGAAATCGTGCTCGCCACATGGTTTCCCCAAATGCCACCTGGCTGTATTCAAGGCCTGGTTGTTACTACAAAGGATATTGCCAAAACTCACGCGGAATTGAAGAAACGCGGCCTGGACATTTCTGAAGTCGAGGAGCAACCCTGGACAAAGGAAGCCACGTTTAGCGATCCGGACGGAAACGGCTGGGTGCTTCAGCAATCTGCGTCTTGAGGTAGAATTTTATTGCTGCGGGCATAACGAGTCCTCGTTTCCGCATCCTAAAGTAGGCTAAATGGCGTAGATTAGCCGCAGGCAGGGCAGACGTCGAATGGGACAACCTGAACTGCTAACCATAAACTGGCCATGATCGCAGGGGGCGACATATTAAGAACATTTCACAAAACGAAAGGAAATAAAAAATGAAAGCCGTAAATCCTTACTTGAACTTTAGCGGTAACTGCGAAGAAGCATTCAATTTTTACCAATCGGTATTTGGCGGCGAATTTGCGGCCCAAATGCGATTTAAAGATGTGCCTGCCGAGTACCAAATGGATGCCAGTGAAGGCGAAAAAATCATGCACATTGCTTTACCCATCGGACAAGCAACTGTTCTAATGGGCAGCGACAGACCGGCAGCCATGGGACCCACAACAACTGGCAACAATTCTTCCATTTCAATTAGCACCGAAAGCGAAGCAGAAGCAACCCGTGTATTCAACGGACTTTCAGCCGGCGGGCAGGTGACCATGCCCCTCGAAAAGGCTTTTTGGGGGTCTTACTTTGGCATGCTTACCGACAGGTTTGGCATTCAGTGGATGGTCAGTTACGACTATAACCAACAACCATAAGTAGCCACGGGCTTGGCGCAGGCGGGCCGGGGCGGGGCTTCTTTGACTACGCCTGCGCCAAGGCCAGAACTGTATCTGGACCGCCGGATCTGGCGACACCTGCTTTTCATTCATCCGGTTGTCCCGGGGAGTGGCACGCCCTTCTTCCCGAGGATGGCTGATATGATCAAGCTGGGGCTTGTTCACACGCACCTTCGGTTCCGGGGTCGTTTATCTCCGCTACCGGCGTGCGGGTGAGGGGCAATAGCGGCTCGCTCAAGGGGACAAAACATACCAAAGGAGCAAGGAACGTGAGAGCCAGGGGTGAATTTGTAGTAAGTCTTCAACCGCTTGAACCTTTCGCGAAGGGCAGCGCAGGAGTTCGCCTTGATTGACTGTCAATCACCAAGACATTCAAGGGAGATCTTGTGGCAGAAAGCCTGGGTGAAATGTTGAGCGTGAGGTCGAATGCCGCGGACTCAGCCGGTTATGTTGCGGTTGAACAGAAGGATCCACAATTTAGGACAATTGATGTCGATTTTGGGGAGTCTTATTCGACAAATATACAGAGCGGGGGTTCACAGCGGACCGGATCGGCCCGGTGGCCCGGCTCTAAACTACAACCAAAAGGAGATGTGAAAATGCGATTTATGGTCATGGTTCCAGCCAGCGAGGAGTCCGAGGCAGGGGTTCTCCCGGACGAGAAGATTTTCGCCGAGATGGGCAAGTTCAACGAGGAGATGGTGAAGGCCGGCGTGCTGCTGGCGGGCGAGGGCCTTCACCCAACCTCGAAAGGGGCGCGCATCAAGTTCTCGGATGGGAAGACGACGGTGACTGACGGGCCGTTCACCGAGTCGAAGGAACTGATCGCCGGATTCTGGCTGATCCAGGTCAAGTCGAAGCAAGAGGCGATCGACTGGATGAAGCGCGCGCCCTTCGGAGGCGGGGTGGAGCTTGAGCTTCGGCAGGTGTTCGAGCCGGAGGACTTCGGGGACGAATTCACGCCCGAACTTCGGGAGCAAGAGGAGCGCCTGCGCGCGCAAGTTGCTGCAAACGCGAAGTGAAGTAGGAGTTCTCAGGTGACAGTCACTTCTAAAGTGACTGTCACCTGAAATCAAATCTAAGGAGACATAGGATATGAGCAGCGTACGACTATTAGTTGGTACACGCAAAGGCGCGTTCATTCTGACTTCTGACGGGAAACGCCAAGAGTGGGACATCAGTGGGCCTCATTTCGGGGGCTGGGAGATTTACCACCTCAAGGGGTCACCCGCCGATCCCAATCGGCTGTATGCGTCGCAATCCAGCGGCTGGTTCGGGCAACTGATCCAGCGCTCCGACGATGGCGGCAAAACGTGGGAGCCGGTGGGCAATGAGTTTGTATACGACGGCGTCCCCGGTACACACCAATGGTACGACGGCACCCAGCACCCTTGTGAATTCAAGCGCGTCTGGTATCTCGAACCCTCTCTGACCGATCCGGATACAGTCTACGCCGGCGTGGAAGACGCCGCTTTGTTCCGCTCGAGCGACGGTGGGAAGACGTGGCAGGAGCTGCCCGGGCTGCGCAGTGTCAAGGGACACCTCTGGCAACCAGGCGCCGGGGGGATGTGTCTGCATACCATCCTTCTGGATCCGAGCGATCCGGACCGGATTTTTGTCGCCATCTCGGCCGCAGGCGCGTTCCGCACCGACGATGGCGGCCAGACATGGCAGCCGGTGAACCGCGGTCTGAAGTCCGGGTCTGAGCTGCCTGACCCCAAGGCCGAGGTCGGTCACTGCGTTCACAGTATGGCGATGCACCACTCGCGTCCGGCCGTGCTGTTCATGCAGAAGCACTGGGACGTCATGCGCAGCGACGACGCCGGCGAGGCGTGGGTTGAGGTCAGCGGTAACTTGCCGAGCGACTTTGGGTTCCCGATTGCCGTGCATGCGCACGAGCCGGACACCATCTACGTTATTCCGATCAAGAGCGACTCGGAGCATTATCCGCCCGATGGGAAACTGCGCGTGTACCGCAGCCGGACGGGCGGGAACGAGTGGCAGGCACTCACCAAAGGTTTGCCGGAAAGCAACTGCTATGTCAACGTGCTGCGCAGCGCCCTAGCTGTAGACCCGCTCGATGCGTGCGGCGTTTATTTTGGCACCACCGGCGGGCAGGTGTATGCATCAGCCGATTCTGGTGACAACTGGGCGCCCATCGTCCGTGATCTGCCGGCCGTGCTGTCTGTCGAAGTCCAGGTGCTGCCATGATCCAGGTTATACTTCCTGCGCATCTGCGCAGGCTGGCGGGCGTCAACAGCAAGGTGACGCTTGAGATTGAGGGGCCGGTTACCCAGCGTTCGGTCCTGGATGCACTGGAGGCAGAGTATCCCATGCTGCGCGGGACGATGCGCGACCACGTCACCCAGGAACGGCGGCCGTTTATCCGCTTCTTCGCCTGCGAGGAGGATTGGTCCCATGAGTCGCCGGACACGCCCTTGCCCGACGCCGTCGTAACCGGCGCAGAACCTTTTCTGATCGTGGGGGCGCTGGCCGGCGGTTAAAGGGGGAATAAACATGAGAAAAGTGATCTACTCGCCCTTCGTGTCGCTCGATGGCATGATCGAGGGGCCGAACCGCGAGCTGGACTGGCACATCATCGACGAGGAGCTGCACAGGTTCGTCAACGAGCAGCAGCGCGCGGTAGACACGCACCTGTACGGACGGCGGATGTATGAAGCCATGATCTACTGGGAAACGGCGGATCAAGACCCGTCGCAGCCGGACTACGTACTCGAATTTGCACGTATCTGGAAGCAGATACGCAAGATCGTGTTTTCGAAGACCCTCGAACGGGTCCAAGGCAACGCCAGGCTGGCTCGGGAGGACATCGCCGAAGAGATCACGAAGCTGAAAGCGCAGCCCGGCAAAGACATGGTTGTCGGCGGTGCTCACATCGCTTCAACCGTCATGCGTCTCGGCTTGATCGACGAATACCGGCTTTTCGTTCATCCGGTTGTCGTGGGGGGCGGCACGCCCATGTTCCTGGCCTCGGGCGACAAGATCAAGGTGCGGCTGGCTGAAACGCGCACCTTCGGTTCCGGGGTCGTTTACCTCCGCTACCAGCGTGCAGACGAGGGGCAATAGCGGCTCCGCCACGACGGGGCGATACCAGTCGAGGAAA
The DNA here is from genome assembly GCA_024643945.1 of Anaerolineales bacterium. Next base: position 2,510 of record JAHELX010000185.1, on the reverse strand, counting down.
CGTTTATGTTAGGAGATTCTCCAATGCCAGATAAGCAAGGGGAATTCGAATGAGAAAAGTAATTCTATTCGATATGGCAACGCTGGATGGCTTCTTCGCGGGACCAAACGGAGAAATAGACTGGCATCACGTGGATGAAGAATTCAATGAATTTGCCATCGCCCAGTTGAATGCAGCGGACGGTCTTTTGTTTGGACGAGCGACGTATCAAGGCATGGCAAGTTATTGGCCAACCGATATGGCGAGGACGAACGATCCGATCGTCGCAGACAAGATGAACACGCTGCCGAAAATCGTCTTTTCCAGAACACTCGAACGGGTGGAATGGAACAACACGCGACTGGTGAAAGGAAATATCGCGGAGGAAATCTCGAAACTCAAACAGCAACCCGGCCAGGACTGGCTGCTGTTCGGTAGCGCCGATCTGGCATCCACCTTGACGAACCTTGGTCTGATTGACGAATACCGGGTCATGGTGAATCCGGTCGTCTTGGGCAGCGGTCAACCGTTGTTCAAAGGCATCCAGGATAAGCTATATTTGAAACTTGTTAACACCAGGGTGTTTCGTTCCGGGAACGTTCTACTTTGCTACCAATTGGATACACAGTGACCGCCGATGAAAGTGGTATTATCTAAGCCTAATCGCCATTCCCTTCGCTCCGCCGAAGGTGTGGGCGATCTTGAGCGAGCACGTAGTAGCGTTGTAAAGGTGCGCGTGCCCAGAAAGGAGACCATCGTGACATCGCAGGTGAGTGGGACAGTCATATCCGTGATGCTTGCGGTTGCCGATGCGCCGACGGCAGCCGCTTGGTACAAGCATGCTCTCGGCGCGAAGGAACTGTGGAGCTTGGGATCGGTCGTCGGCATGGAGATTGCAGGTGCGTCCTTCTTCCTGGGTGAGCCGGCCAACAACGGGTGGGAGAGCCCGGCGAAGCTTGGTATCACTTCCACGAGAGTCGAAGTATTCTGCGACGACCCTGACACATTCATCGCCCGCGCCTTGGAAGCGGGCGCGAAGGCCAACCTTGACATCCAGGACCACCAAAGGCCATGGGGGACTCATCGGCAGGGAGCGTTCATTGATCCGTTCGGGCACATCTGGTTCGTGGGCGACAAATCTCCTTTGAATCCGTTCCCGTGATAATGGGACGTGAACGAAGCGAGCGGTCGGCTTCGGCCTAGGCTTGCAATTCGCGTCAGCCTGGGATTCTTTTTGACGATTTAATGGAAGGACATATAGAGTGGGAAAAGTGATAGTCCGCTTATCCATGTCACTGGATGGGTTTATCGCCGGGCCGAACGATGGCCCCGAAAACCCCCTGGGCGACGGCGGTGAGCACCTTTTTGAGTGGTACTCTAGCGGCGACACCGACTTTGAATGGCCCAGTGGTACGATGACGAGTAAGGTTTCAGCCGTGAGTGCCGCGCATCTTCGAGACATGATGCCCACGCTAGGCGCGCTGGTGACGGGCCGCAGGACATTCGACATCGCCCATGCATGGGGTGGCAGACACCCTCTGGATGTCCCGGTGGTGGTCGTGACCCATAGCATCCCCCAAGAATGGGCGGGGAAAGATTCGGTCTTCACCTTCGTCAGCGATGGCGTCGAAAGTGCCGTGGCACAAGCCCAAAAAATCGCCGGGAATAAGAACGTTACTGTCGGCGCCGCGAGCATCACGCAGCAGTGCCTCAAGGCCGGACTGCTCGACGAAATCACTATCGACCTGGTGCCGGTGCTGCTGGGTGGCGGTGTGCGACTGTTTGACCACCTCAACCCTGAGCCAATTGAACTCGAATGCATGCAGGTTGTTGAGGCGCGCGGGGTCACACATCTCACATTTCGCGTCCTAAAGTCGTGAAGGGGTGCGTTTCACTTTGGTCCCCAGAAGCAAGCGCATCCTCGTGAAGCTAATGATCGCGAAAACATCGTAGAAAGGAACTTGAAATGAGCAACATCATCGTATTCGAAAGTCTGACGCTCGACGGGGTTATGCAGGCGCCAGGCCGGCGCGACGAAGACCTGCGTGGAGGCTTCCGGCACGGCGGCTGGGCGACGCCCTACGCCGACCCGGTCCTGGGCCGCGCGGCCGGGGAAAGCATGGCTTCTACCGGCGGCCTGCTGCTGGGGCGGCGGACCTACGAGGACTTGTACGCTGTCTGGCCCAACCGAACGGGCAATCCCTTCACAGAGGTGCTCAACAACACCCAAAAGTACGTTGCCTCGACGACGCTGAAGGAGCCCCTGGCGTGGAGCAACTCGACCCTGCTCAAGGGCGACGTGCCGGAAGCGGTGGCCGGGCTCAAGGCGCAGCCGGGTAAGGGTATCGTGGTGCTGGGCAGCGGCGAGCTGGTCCGGACGCTTATGCAGCACAACCTGGTTGACCAGTACGTGCTCCTGATCCACCCGCTCGTTCTGGGATCGGGGCGCCGTCTCTTCACCGATGGCAGTGCATTCGCCGCTCTCCGGCTCGTCGACACCAAGACGACGACCACCGGCGTGGTGATCGCGA
>JAHELX010000884.1 GCA_024643945.1 Anaerolineales bacterium | reverse complement strand
CGGATCACCAGGCTTGAGCCATCAGCGTAAGCCACGTCGCGTGTGCCGTTGCTGTCAATATCTCCGGCGGCCAGCGCCAGCACGTTACCGGAGGCTCCCCCGGCCCCGAGAGCTGAGTCAAAATCGTGGGTATTACCTTCGATAGGCGGAGTAGCCAGGGCAGGCGTTGGATCGCTCAGCAGCAAGGCTATTGCCAATCCCAGAGCCACCACAGGCAAGAAGAAGACTAGAAGGAGAGAGAGGATACGTCGGCTCATTTTAGGGTTCCTTTCACATTGAATAGGAAAATAGATGCCTTTCCCCATCGGACGGCTGCTGAAAATTGTAACATCCTATTCTTAGAGAGCGCTCAGAAGTTAATTAGAAATCAATTAGAGACCTATTAAGACTCTACGCAACAAACAACGCCCATCCTATTCCCATCCTACTGATGCTCAACCATTAACCGATTTGGTACCATATCGCTATTCTTTTTGCCTCCAACTCCTGGTAATATAGGGACTGTCCAGATGTAATGGGATCTGCAGAGTTTTTGGGGCGTAACATCGTAATCCAGCGACAAGAGGAAATAGAACAGCCAATCTGACGGCATGGGAACGATGCGTGACCGATGTCACGCATAGGCCGTCGAGGCGGCTCCCCGGCGCTTCGTCCTGGCAATTCACCCCGCCGGGGGAAAACCATTTGCAAGTCCTGGCCAAGATGCTCTGGCAGCATCAAAACCTGCATAGCGAGCCGCCAACCCCAAAAGCCGGGAATACATCCCTTAACAGCCAGAGATCAGAAAGGGAAGGAGATGCTATGGCAACGGGGAAAAGACTGGGCATTGTGCTTTTGCTTGCGTCGCTTCTGCCCTGGTTGGGCGCCGTTCCCTCGTCCCCGCCCTCCTTTGTGACACCCGCATTGGCCCAAGAACCGTCACTACGTCGAGTTAATGCCCCCTACTTTAGTGGTAAGGTTTATCTGGGGTCCTCGGCCATCTTCTGGTTCGGCGAAATACAGGATCTCGACAACTACGTAGACGTGCGTGTAGGCTACAACGACGATTACATCCGCCTTTATATATCCGTCGCTGACCATTACCTCTGGTACGACACATCCCCCGGCCCCGACCTGACTGAGTGGGACGCCGTCACCATCTACCTTGACGTTGGCAGTCAAGGGGGCACAGTTCCCAACGCCAACGATTACCGCTTCGTTAGCCAACTCAATGACTGGGAGGATCGGGCCGCTTACCAGGCCGCCTGGCAGGGCGACGGTGGTGACTGGTCACCAGCGAGCATCAGCTTTACCACAATCTCAAACTGGCGTAGTGACCCGCCGACTCTGAACGACAACACCTACCAGGATAGAGGCTGGGTAACGAGCATTTACATCCCGTTCAGCAGTCTGGGGCTGTCGGGGCCGCCACCCGACGGCACCACGTGGGGACTGGCAGTGGTGCTGCACGACCGGGACAGCGCGGCCGACTCACCAGCCATTCCCGACAAAAGCTGGCCCGAGACCACAAAAGAGGCTATTCCTGCCACCTGGGGCCAGCTTACTTTCAACCCTCCATCTTACGTTCCCCCTCCGGCTGTCCCCGAAGGAACGTGGATCTCGTCCGATAGCGATGTGGAGGACGCCTTCGTTGGCGGCGGTGCCACGTGTCAGGGTACCTTCAACACCAACTTCGGTGATTGGCCCGATCTTTACGTTCAAAATCAGGAGGACATCGCCGACCATCCCTGCTTCAACAAGGCATACCTGCGTTTCAACCTGAGCGACCTCCCCCCCGGCCGCACGATCGTGTCGGCCACCCTCACCCTGACCCAATTCGGCAATTCACAGCCTTCTGATGCCCAGCCTTCTCTCATCTGGCTCCACACGTTGGACGATGACTGGCAGGAGAACGTCATCACCTGGAACAACGCTCCCCTGGCTCGCGAAAATCTCACCCATACCAGGGTGGACGTGATCAGCCCCCCCTGGCCCCCGACACCTTACCAGTGGGACGCCACACAGGCTGTGGCCGAAGCCCACGCGGCTGGCGAAAGCTCAGTAGACCTCGTCCTTTATGAAGCGGACTATTATTATCACAGCGGCAAATATTTCGTCGCCTCCGAGTCCACCCTGGCTTGGGCGCGCCCCAGGCTCACCGTGGTGTACGGGCCCTCGGCAGCTTCTTTGTCCAAGCGCGTGTCGCCTGTCACCGCTCATCAGGATGAGATTCTCACCTACACCCTCACCCTCATCGGCAACGATAAGCCGCTGACTGTCACGGACGTATTGCCGACCGGGCTGGGCGAACCGGGCACCCCCGCCGCCTCATGGGGCATCGTCACTTACGTTCCCAACGCGAAACGCATTGAATGGACCGGCACCCCGACCAACGACCAGGTGGTAGACATCGTGTTCACCGCCCCCGTCGCCATACCGGGCCCTTTTGCTATTCACAACACCGCCATCCTCACGGCAGGCAGCGGAATCACCAGCACAGCCAGTGCTACCACCATCGTTGACCCGATCAGCGCGTATTTGCCAGTGGTCTTCAAGTAGACTTCCACACTTTATCCCGATTGGAGGAAAGGTGTTATGAAACAGTTCTCATTATCCTTTGTCTTAACCCTCATTACCTCGTTGATACTAGCCGTCGCAGCTCTGGCTGCCCCTCTGGCCGACGGGCCAGGTACGCCCCCTACCCAAAC
>JAHELX010000184.1 GCA_024643945.1 Anaerolineales bacterium | reverse complement strand
CCAAAATGAGAGCCACCTTGGCCTGAATTTCTGCATCAGGCAGATGGGGGGCGATGACGGTAACGCTAAGCAAATCCGTGTCGGCCGGCGCGCCGGTGCGCGGGTCGATCAAGTGGTGAGCTAGCCTGCCCTGATACTGCCAGCGACGATGGACCAGGCTGGAAGTAGCTACCGCTTCATTAGCCAGAGTCAGGCTAGCGACATCGCCGTCTGGGTCGTGGGGGTTGGCGACGCCGACCAACCAGGATGGGCCGGTGGAAGGGGCGTCGACGCAGGCAATATCGCCGCCAGCGTCCACCAGCGCCGGGCCGAGTCGCCCCAGTCGCCGTACCGCTTGCTGGAGGGTCCAGCCCTTGGCAATGCCCCCCAGGTCCAGCCCGACACCCACAGGCAGGGTGATACTCCGCTGAGAACGATTCAGCTTGACCTGACCCCGGGCGGGGCCGCTGGCCGGGGCCGAGTTGGTCCCTCTGTCAGTTCGTCCGGCGATGTCCTCGAAGGAACGGTCATAGCCATGGGCGATGAGAGCCTTGAGGATGGTCGGGTCGAAGATGCCGCCGCTACGTCCGCGCCAGGCCAGGGCCGCTTCAACCAATTCGAAGAGCAGGGGCGAGGCGGTAAAAGGCCGGCCCGCCGCCCGGTTCAAGCGGGATAGTTCGCTGTCGGGGAGGAAGCGGCTCAGGCGGGCTTCGGTTTGAGCGAAGAAGTGTTCGGTTTGGTTCAGCGCTTGTTGCGCGGTCTGCTCATCTTTGTGCCACAACCACAACCCGACATCGGTACCCATAGCTCGGAAATGATGGGTGAATTCTGTCATCAGGGTACCACCTCTCACGAAGCGCGGGTGCGGGTGACTTGCTGCACCGGTTGTGGCTGCACCTGGGGCGGCAGGCCTTGCTCCAGGCGAGGGATGTCGCTCCCCATCACGTACCAGAGAGTGCCCCGGGAATCGCGCACCACGGCGACGCGGTCGCCGGCGCTGTCTCGCACCCACCCCACCACGTCCACTCTTACGACTTGCTTCGAAGCCGATGTCCGCGCCTGACCAGATGAGGTGGCGGAAGTGGCGGGTGCAGTCGGAGCCGAGGGCGTGCTAGCTGAAGGACGTCGAGATGCAACGACCGCCACGGGTTGATTGGGAGTGGCTTGAGCGACATTGTGCGCGTCAGCCTGGGCCAGCAGGCTCCAACCAGCCATGGTGAGGCTCAAAGTTCCAGCCACAGTGGTCCATTTCAATGTGGTCAGCAAGGTTTTGGTTTCTTTTCGATTGAGTAAAGGTTTCACAGGTTTTCTTTTGGTTTGGCTCATGAGAGACCTCGCTAATTTCTCTCACCCTCCCGCAGGTTTAGAACCTGCGGGAGGGTGGGCTTGCGCATACAACAGTGAATTATAAAGGAGTATGATGAGAAACGATTAAGGAGTGTCTAAGAATTTTCTCATGTTGGAGACTATATGTCTTTAAGGCTGATTGTCGGCGGGGGATAAGTATGCTATACTGCAGTTATCCTGTTGGAGATTCTGTGCCGAGAGGTGACACGATGGGAGAAACCATTACTGTACATCTGAACCTGGAGCCCGAAGACGTCGATGCCCTAAGTCGTCTGCATGGCTTGCTGACCACCCCATCTTTTCGTGATGGCCTACTCACCGACATGGCGCGGACTGTGCGCCGAAAGATGGCTTATGACGTGGGCGGCAACTGGAGAGTCGAGGCAGCTCTGGAGGCGAGCGGCGGCGCCCAGGCCGTGCAGGTGGCTGCCTGCCCGCATGGGGAGAATCCGATTTTCTGCGCATATTGCCACTTGGAGTGCGTGGACTGAATTACCCCCTGATCTCACCATACCGGGTGGTGAAGACCGGAGATGTCTGATATTGTCCAAAATAACTGAAGCCGAAGACCTCGACAAAGGCAGCGACCAGTGCCTGGGCCACAGCCCCCAGAGGCAGCGGATGGCCCAGCACTTCTGCCAGCGAGGTAACACCCCGCTCGTAGATGCCGCAGGGGACGATCCCCTCGAAATAGCGCAGGTCAGGATTGACGTTGAGGGCAAAGCCGTGGCTGGTGATGCCGTGTATATCCACCTTGACGCCGATGGCCGCGATCTTAGCTGTGGATGTTACCCACACGCCCGTGTAGCCTGGTTCGCGGCCGGCGGTCACGCCAAGTGCGGCCAGAGCCCGAATGATAACCGTCTCCAGCGCCCGCAGGTAGGCGTGGTAATCCAGGCCGTGGTCGGGCAGGCGCAGAATCGGATAACCAACCAGTTGGCCAGGGCCGTGGTAGGTGACGTCACCGCCGCGGTCGACGTCGTATAAGGCCACCCCCTGCCGGGTGCATTCGGCCTCGGAGATGAGCAGGTGCTCGCGCCGTCCGGAGCGCCCGAAAGTATAGGTGTGGGGATGCTCCAGCAGCAGCAGCGTATCGGGGATGCGGTCCTCAGCGTGGGCAGCGACCAGTTCCTGCTGCATGTCCCAGGCGTCACGGTAGTCTATGCGGCCCAGGTGTATGACATTCAGTTGCCGCTCAGAATGACTCTTCAATTCCGTCTTCCCCATCAGTCTAGTTGCCCCCAGTATAACACATTTGGGCTTTGCATCCAATCCATCAGTTTTGGGTGCATTCATTTTCGGTTGTAGGGGCACCCCTCGCGGGTGCCCAGGGCGGGCGCCCGGCCCGCCCCTACAATCCATTTTGAACACATCCATCAGTTTTGCGCTTATAGGGCTGTGGAGATCTGTCCCGGAACCGAAATACACCCGCCAGCTTGCGGCCAGTGGCCTCCTGGCGTACAATTCAGCCGCTTGTGCCAGCGGAAGATAGGCCGCATCATCATCCCGGCCCCTGGCCGGGAATGGGAAGGCAGCACCATCAGGCGTTGGGCATGAACCTGCCTTGCAGGTTGTTGCCCACTACTATTTGTGATAGAATAGCCCCTCAAGGTTACCTGAATGCCCATCTCCCGTATTACCCCATTGGCCCCAGCTTACCTGTTGTTGCTGGGCGCTGTAATGATCCTGACCGTCGGCCCGATCTTGGCGCCACGCCGCCGCTACTGGTTGGCAGTCGTCGTGAGCGCGCTGGCGGTGCTCAGTTTGTTTTTTGTGGGTAGCGGTTACCCCGCCGACGTGCAATTGGTGCGTGTCCTGGTTGAATGGCTGGGCAAGCCGGCCCTGGCTTTGCGCGTTCCCCCCTTTGAGCCATTTCTGTGGGTGGTGATGTTGTCGCTGCTGGCCATTTCAGTAGCGGAGCGGGGCGTGATAGAGCGCTTGCCCGTGCTGGATCAGGCTATGCTCCTGGCGCTGGCGGCCGCGGCCTGCGGCGTGGTGCTGGCCGGCACCTATCGTACCATGGCTTTCTCCCTGTTCCTCTTTGATGCTACGGCAGCTCTGTTTGCCCTCGCGGGGCGGCGGCCAGGCCAGGCTGTGGGGCGGCTGCTGCTGGGTGTTCTCTCCAGCGCGGCGGTGATCGCCCTGGCCCAGGGCACAGACCATCTCACGGCCTACCCGCTTGCCTTGGGTGGCTTTTTCTCGCTGACCCTATGGCTCCGTCTGGGACTCTATCCTTTGGTCGAGGCGGAGGCACCGGTGGATTTTCTGCCGCCCTTGCGCCTGGGGTGGGGCGTCATCAACCTGGCGGTGGGCCTGTACCTGGTGTTGGCCGGCGTCGCGCCGTGGGTAGCCTGGCTGGCGGGGGTGACGACGCTACTGCACGGCCTGTTGGCCTGGCTGGAGCCGAGCCGTGAGCGGGCGCTGGCGCACGCCGGCCATGCGCTGGCGGGAGGAATCCTGCTGATGGCGGCGGTGGTGAGTAATGCGTCCGGTGTTGTGGCCGCCTCGATGAGTATACTGGCCGCGTGGGTCGCCCTGGGGCTGACCGCGCCTCGGCTGAGTCGCCCTGACGCGAGCCATCCGTGGCGGTTGTGGGCCTATCTACCGCCGCTGCTGGCGACTGTGTCGCTGGTCGGGGTTCCCTTCACCCTGGGCTGGGAGGGACGGGGTGTCCTGTATCAGTTGACCTGGGAGGCCGGCGCGCCGGGTGCGTTGACACTGGTCGTCGTTGCCGAAGGGGCTGCGCTGTCGGTGTTGTATCGCTATTGGCGGCGCTTGCTGCGCGGCACGCCAGCGGTTGTGGAGCCTTCTCCAGGTACTGGCGAAATCCCCGTGACGTCCTCCAAGAGGATAGAGGGACGGGGGCAGGGTGAGAGGGAGGCCTGGCGCTGGCTGGGGGCGAGCCTGGCTGCCATCCCTCTGCTCATCCCGCTAGTTGGACCCCGCTGGCTCTTGAGCGCCGCGCCATCAGCTTCGGTCAGCACAGCCGTCGGCCCGCAGCCACTAAGCGCGCTATTAGGGCTGGTCGGCTCGCTGTTGTGGGCGCTCTTTTTGGGTTACGGGCGCCGCCGCCTGCTGGATGCGATGCCCTTCTCGCGGGATGCCCTGATGAGCGCCTTGCGGCTGGGTTGGTTGCTGGCTGGTCTGGGGCGTGCGCTGGATACACTGGCGCGCGTCTTGCTGCGCATCCGGGCTGTCGTCGAAGGGGAACACTATTTGGCCTGGGCCATCCTGCTGGCGTTAGGTTTGGGCCTCGTGATTGCATTTTATCCAGTACTCATCCGCTGAGGTTTGCCGTTGCCTTCATTGTATGAAATCCTCAACCAGCTTCAATTTATCACGCGCGAACTGGCGGTCCTGGGCCTGTTCGTGACCGGAGGGGTGATGGTATTGCTGCGCGACTGGCGTGCCTCGCTGCTGGCGCTGTTGGGGCAATACCTCTTGGCGGGGCTGGTCCTGTCGCGGCTATTGCTGCCAGAGATCGCCCTGATTAAAGTCCTCATCGGCGCGCTGATCTGCCCCATGCTTTATCTGGCGGCGCGCCAGGCTGGCTGGCGGGCTGGCCGGAAATTGCTCCCATCCTCGGGCAATACGAGTAATATGACCCCGGCGCAGGACAGCCTGTTTCCCGGCGGCCTGGCCTTTCGCCTGCTGGCGGTGACGCTCATGGTCCTACTGGCTGCGGCTCTCAGCCGGCGTTACCCCCTGCCGGCTATCCCGCCCGACGCAGGAATGGGAAGTTACTGGCTGATCTTGATCGGGTTGCTGATCTTGATGCTGACCGAGGAGCCATTCAAGGCAGGGCAGGGGTTGTTAACGGCCATCATTGGCTTTGAATTATTCTACACCTCTATCGAGCGCAGTCTGGCTATGGTCTGGCTGTGGGCGGTGGTCAACCTGCTGCTGGCGCTGGCGATTGCCTACCTGACCGTCGTACGGGGTGCTGGTCCGTCGGAGGAAGGTCTGTGATCGAGCCTCCTCTGTGGCTGGTGATTCTGCCTGTCGCAGCCTCGCCCCTGGTTTACCTGGTCCGTCGTTGGGGAGTGGGTGCCCTCGTCGCGGCGTTGGTGGCGCTGTTGACCGGCCTGCTCGCGTGGAATCTCCCTCCCACCAATCCTATGCGGCTGATGGGCCGCCTTTTTCTCCTCGATCCACTGACCCAGCACGTACTGGCGCTGCTGTTTGTGCTGGCGGCTGTTCTCTTCCTGGTCGCCTGGCGCTTGCCCCAGGGGAGGGCTTTCTTTCCCGCTGGCCTGATTCTGTTAGGGCTCCTGGCGGCGGCCGGCATGTCGCGCCATTTAGGCATCACCGCTCTCGTCATGGCTTTGGCTGTCATTGACGCCGTTCCCATTGTCCAGGGGGGGCAGACGGGCTCCACCCGCGCTGCCTGGCGCTTTGTAGTGATGATGCTGCTGGCTCTGCCCTTGTTTCTGTTGGCCGCCTGGCGGGTGGACCTGTACCGGGAGGATGTGGAAAACGTCGTCTATCTGGGACATGCCGCTCTCTTCCTGGCGCTGGGGATGTCAGTCTGGCTGGCAGCCATTCCTCTGCACGGCTGGTTGACGGCAATAGGGGCAGAAGCGCCGCCGGTAGCCGCTGCTCTGGTGCTGACGGGGTTTCCCCTGCTGGCGCTGGTTACTCTGTTGCATGTGCTGACTGAGGCGACATGGTTCACCTGGCCTGAACAGGCAGGACGATTACTGCTGATAGCCGGGCTGGCCTCGGCGGCGACGGGAGGGCTGCTGGCGGCCGTTCAGCGCGGTTTGCGCCCGTTGCTGGGATACGCCACCCTGTTCGACCTGGGCTGCTTGCTGGTGGCCTTGGCCATCGGGGGGGACGGCGGTGCGCTGGCCTTCTACGCCGGGCTGGCGGTTCGCGGATTGGGGTTGGGGCTGACAGGCGCGGCCACGGCGGCCGTGAGTCGGGGGGCTGGTGGACATGCCTTCGCCGATCTGCGCGGCTCGGCGCGCCGCATGCCCCTGGCGACTGGTGCCCTGGTAGCAGGTGGCTTTACTTTGGCTGGCCTGCCGCTGACCGCCGGCTTCTTCCCCCACTGGCTCCTCTTCCAGGATTTGGCCCAGGTTGACCCGCGCTGGGTCTGGCTGTTAGTAGGGGGGGGCGTGGGAGTGGCAATTGGCTACCTGCGTGGTCTGAATGCCATGCTGGCGTCACCGGATGGAGCGAATCGCACGCATCAGATCCGCCCAGGCCGTCTGGCGACGATCTTCCTGGTACTCCTGGGGCTACTCAGCCTGGGGCTGGGCCTTTTCCCGGATCCACTGTTTCAGATAGTGGAGCATCTCCTCAGCGTCTATCCCCTGCCGCCGCTTTGAGCGGCTTCCTTCGTTCGAGCCGTTGCGCAAACCTCAAATGATTCCCGGCCCTGATAGAGGAATCAGGACCACGAAGGCGCGAAGTGGCCACGAAAGCACGAAGCGCGAAGACCTTCGTGCTTCGTGTTCTTCGCCAGTTTCGTGACTTCGTGGTCCAAACCTTTCACTCAAACCCAAAACTGAAATGCACCCCATACGTGCAGACTCTTGACATATGGACGTAAATGGTGTATGCTGTAACAGCTAGATGTTGTGGTATTTCGCGAGAATACCACTATATCTTGGGGTATGCGATTCGTTAAGGCTGTTGAGAGTCCCAAGGAGGTGCAGGATGTCAACCTCGTTCATCCGTATAGCTGGACTCCTGGTAGTGGCCAGTCTGCTGTTGTTCCCGGCCGGGGCATTGGCGGCGCCGGAGGCATCGGGCGAGACGGTGCACGTGGTGCAATGGGGTGAGACCCTGTCGCTCATCGCCAGCCGCTACGGGGTGACGGTGGAAGCCATTCTGGCCGCCAATGGCCTGGCTGACCCCAACTTCATTTACGTGGGACAGCGCCTGATTATCCCTGCGCCTGGCGGCCCTGGCGGAGGCGGGCGGCACACGGTTGCTCCCGGAGAGACGCTGACGTCCATCGCCTTTCACTACGGCACCACCGTGGCTGCGCTGGCGGCGGCCAATGGGTTGAGCGAGGCCGATCTCATTTACGTCGGGCAGGTACTCAGCGTTCCCGGCGGGCCGTCACCCGGGCCGGCCCCGGTCAGCGGCGGGTGCGCCAATTATCATAGCGTGCAGTGGGGAGATACGCTGTCGGGCATCGCCTGGCGTTATCAGACCACAACCAACGCGCTGATGCAGGCCAACAGTCTGTACAACGACTTCATCTACCAGGGGCAGCGCTTGTGTGTCCCGGCGGGTGGGGTGGCCGGGAGGCCGTCTGCGCCTGGGCCTCACCCTCAATATACCTACTACACAGTACGACCCGGCGACACACTGTCGGGCATCGCCTGGCGCTTTGGGGTGAGCCAGGTGGCCCTTATGCGGGCTAATAACCTGTCTAATCCCTCGTTCATTTACATTGGGCAGCGCCTCCTCATTCCGGGTGTGGCCGCGCCTCCCCCCAGCTACAAAACCTTCAAACTCGCCTTTGCTCGTTGGGATGGAAGCAAGCACGACCTGTACATCGCCAATACCGATGGCAGCGACGAAAAGTTCCTGCTGGAGCGGGCAGCCGGGCCGTCCTGGTCACCGGATGGCCAGCGTCTCAGCATCCACGGCGAAGCGGGGTTTGATCGCCAGATGCAAAACGGCGTTCCGGTTGTTTTCGAAGACATCAGCGACGGGGTACTAATTATACCGGTGGCGAATTGGCCGAGCGACCTGGCGCAACTGAAAGTCGTCCAGATTCGGCAAGAGGGCAGCGCCCGGGCGACGGCCTGGTCGCCCAATGGGGGGATGATTGCCTGGGACGCAAAGCCGGGCGGGGGCTACCGAATTTACTTTTATGGGGAAAAGGGCACCCCCTTCGAGGCGCAATCCGCGATTGAAATCGTGGGAGAGCAGCCTGGCTGGTCGCCTGACAGCAACCAGCTCGTCTATCGCTCCGGGCGCGACGGCAAACAGGGTATCTGGATCTCAGACCGATTCGACACGGTTGCGAACAGGATCACCGACGATGGCAGTGATTCCTTCCCGCGCTGGTCACCCGACGGGAAGACGATCGTCTTTCAGCGAGAATCCGATGGCAACGTGGACCTCTATCTTATGTGCCCCGACGGGAGCGACGTTCGCCGCCTGACCGATGCAGTCGGTCCCGACACGCTGCCGGCCTGGACGCCCGACGGGCGTATCGTATTCCGCAGCGCGCGTAGTGGGAGCTGGGGGATTTACATCATGAACGCCGACGGCAGGGACCAGAAGCAAATCATCGCCTACGCCGATCCCGGCCCCGACTGGACATTGGGGCGGATGGATGTGTATTAGGTACATCAGCCGGCAGCCGCCGACCGGCGGGTCCTCCTCAGTGTATGTGCACGCAAGTCAAGCCCATACATTGGGTGAGGGTTGATAAGGTTTTTGATTTGGACGAACCTGGCAAGTGCGTTCTTGCCAGGGTGAGACAACCAGCGCTGGCATAAGGCAAGACCCCGCCCGATGCGGTGGGGTTTTCTATTAGTCCTAAAGGGTGATTGATAGCTATGATGTAGACATGATATACTGAATGCAGGATTGTTGAGGCTTGCCGATGGCAGGAGGAATTCAAAATGCCAGGCGCAAGCGGGGGAGGTAGTCGGCAATACTTGAAGGTGACCGTCACCTAAATCGGCATTCTTGCGGCCACTGGCCTGGCAGTGTGTTGTGTTTGGGTTGTGGTCATTGTGTAGTCGCAGCTACTCCAACACGGGAGCTAACTGTTCCAACCCCTACATCCATCCCGCCCACGTTCACACCCTCACCTGGATCGACATTGATGCTTGTTCCGACTCCAATAGCAACGAGCACGCCCATACCGGTCATTGTGCCGCTGACCAGCCCGCCACCTCCATCACGAATATGCTGTAAGACTTGCACTACTTGTGAACCCGCTGGGGCTTCTTGTATCGCAAGAAACAAGACTAGTGACAAGCCGCCTGGGTGTGCCTGCAATGCATAGTGTAATACCCGTATGTGGGTGTACCTCCCCTCCCGGGAAAATTTCTAAGAAAACCGGGCGACATGCTGCCTTCGCCACTCGGAATTCTCAACCTCGTCGAACACAACAGAATTAGCACAGAAAGGAGCTGGAAGCGATGAACAAACCCACCAACTGTATTCGGGTCGTTAGCGTCACCGCTATGAAATGCCTGGGCCTCGCCCTCGGCCTGGTCTGTGCCGGCCTTTTGCTGGCCGCCTTCAACACCGCCAGCGCCCAGGCGCCCGAGCCGCTCACACCGGCCGGCATTGGCGGCATTGAAGGGGGGGCAGCCAGCGCCGCCGGCGGAGGCGTCGTGAATCTTCCCGCCCGCCCGGCCATCGGCCCCGCCGCCCTCGATTCCCTGACCATCCACAACGGGGCCTTCCACGGGCCAACGCCCTGGCTAGACGGCCAGGCGCCCTTCTACAAGGCCAAGGCCGAGGCCATCAAGGCCGGAGATTTCACCAGCCAGGACGTCTTTCTGCCCAACCAGATCACCAGTTGGCCGCCCTATTATGAAGAAGGCGCCATGGCTTACGTCACCTCGGTCATCACCGGCCTGGAACAGGGTGACATCGTCCAT
>JAHELX010000183.1 GCA_024643945.1 Anaerolineales bacterium | reverse complement strand
CCCAAAGGTGACCAGAAAGGCCTGTTCAATGCTCATTGCCAGCGCCTGTCGTGCCGCCAGAGAAAGGGCGGTGGAGTGTCCACCGGTGGCTGAATGGGCGACAATGGTCCCCAGAACAGCCGTGCCGACCAATGAACCCATTGCGCGCAGATATGTAATCGCGCCCGTCCCGGTCCCCAGGCGCTGGATGGGAATGGCATTTTGTGCCGCCACCGTGTAACTTGGCTGGAGCAAGCCGAAGCCCAGACCAACCACGATCATGCTCAACGTGACCGTCCCGAGCCTTGTTGTGCTGTCCATGCGCACGATCAAGAAGATCCCGAACAGCAGGATCAGCGCCCCGATCACCGCAAGGAATTGGTATCGACCGACTCTGTCAATAACCTGGCCGCCGAGTACAGCACTGATGGCGACCGGGATGAAGAGGGGTGTGAGACTCGCGCCGGAAGTAGTTGCGCTCTGGCCCAGCACACCCTGGATGAACAGCGGCAGGTAGAAGATCACCGCATAGAAGACCATGCCCCCCGCTAGCGAGAGGAGTCCACTGGCGGCGAACACCTGGTTCTGGAAGAGATCAAGTGGCAATAGGGGCTCCTTCACGAAGCGTTCGATGATGAAAAACGCCAGATAGAGAACCCCGGCGGCGATGAGGATGCCAACGACCTGCGCCGAGTCCCAGGGATAGGCTGCTCCGCCCCAGGTCAACCCCAACAAGAGACAGACCGTGGCTACCGCACCGGTCAGCGCGCCAGGGAAATCGATCCGGCGCACGGCGGCCCAGCCACGATACGACGTACTCCGTACTGAGATCGTGGAGGGGAGCCAAAGAATCAGCAGCAACAGGGCGAGGGCGCCAATCGGTAGATTCACGTAAAAGACCCAGTGCCAGCTCGCATGGTCGGTAATCGCGCCGCCAACGACCGGACCGATGATGAGAGCCAGGGCGCCGACACCGACAAAGAGGCCTTGCCACTTGCCACGCTCCGCTGGCGGGAACAGGTCGGCCACCACCGTGAAAGCGGGGGTCTGTAGGAAGCCGACCCCCAGGCCTTGCAGACCACGAAAGAGAATGAGTTGTGTCATAGTCTGGGAGGTTCCGGCAAGGGCCGACCCCAGCAAGAAGAGCGCGATGCCCGTCAGCAAGAACCCTTTCCGGCCAAACTGGTCAGAAAGCTTCCCCACGATGGGAACCATCGTGGTCGAACTGAGCAGATAGGCGGTCACCACCCAGGAATAGCGGTCAAGCCCATGCAATTCGTCGATGATCTGGGGCAAAGCGGTGCCTACAATGGTCGCGTCGAGCGCGGAGAGAACGAGCGCGAGCAGAAGACCCGCGAGCACGCTGGCGAGCGCCCAGCTGTGCAGGCGAACTGCATCTCCGCTTGAAGATGCAATGAAATCGGTTTGGTTTGTCATCGTTTTTTCAGACATCATTTTCCTCCAACATACGCTACTAACTCAAGCGCATAGCCAGAAAACTCAATGCTTGCGCTGTACAACATTTCGTTGTATATATGGCGTACTGTTGCATTCAGTGTAATCGAGACACGACGCATAATCAAGATGCAATCGCAGTGAAATGTTGCATATGCGGCAGAGAGGGCAAAATGACGCATGAGCAGACCGATCCGCGCGCCCGGCGCACGCACAGGTTGTTGCAAGAGGCACTCATCGAATTGGCTGCCGAGCGCGGCTTTGATGCAGTCACCGTTGGAGACATTGCTAAACGCGCCGGGGTCAATCGGGCGACGTTCTATCGCCACTATCAAGACAAGTATGATCTGTTGGAGCAGATTTTCCAAGAAGCCATCAGCCAGTTTGCCAGTGATCTTGGACCGCCAGGTGAAGTCGCCAGGAGCATCAATCCTCAAAATCCGCCGGAGCGGTGGGTGAAGCTCTTCGAGCACTTCGCCGAGCATGAGCGGCTCTACCACACGCTGCTTGGCAGGAAGGGCAGTTCTTGGTTCGTAGCCAGGATGCGCGACTACTTTACCAACCTGATGGAGGAACGCGAACAGAAGCGCGCCCAACTCCCCGCATTCCAGGGAAAAACATTCCAGAGCAAGATGCCCAGAAAGGTGGCTATGACCCTCGCGTCTAACTTGCTCGTTAGCACCGTAGCATGGTGGCTGGAAAGCGGAAAGCAGTATTCTCCAGAGCAAATAGCCGGTTGGTTTCTCGATCTTGCTGTCAATGGATATGTTCGTGTGCTTGGCCTGTGAGTGCACATCAAGCCCGCTGCCAGCAATCGTCCCCAAGCCGTCGCCCGCGAACATGTTTCTGTGTCGGGCCATACCTGTTCTTGTGCGCACAACTCTCAATTATGCGGATTGTCTGAAAACGCTAAGCGAGGAAAAATGCGCCCCACAATGGCATGCAGCGGACGGCTTCGCTCCGTTAGGGCGCTCAAAGAAGGCGTGAGGTGTAGGAGAAGATCGGTATTGGATGAAGAGAATGGAGTCCTATCGAAAGCTCTTGAATAAACAGCAAACCGAATTGCGCCATGTAATGATGAGCTTTGACCAACATGACAAAGCCATCCGGCTGTTTTTGCGCCAACACGCCATGCTCCACTCGGTCAAAATGGCTCAGAGCGAACCCTGGTCCTTTGAAGATGAAATCCTGAACGATATGACTGAGGATCAGCTACGACGCATCCCACGGGACTGTGAACATTCGGTTGCCTGGTGTATCTGGCACATAGCCCGAATCGAAGACGTGACAATGAATCTGCTGGTAGCTGGCAGCCCGCAGGTTCTGCATCGGGAAAACTGGCTCGAGCGGATGAAGATGACAGCCTGTGATACGGGTAATGAGATGGATGAGGAAGATATGGTCAAGCTCGGCGCTACGATTGATATTGAGGCGTTGAGGGCCTATCGTATGGCTGTTGGCCGCCGGACGCGAGAGATAGTGCAGCAGCTTGAACCGGAGGAGTTGAAACAGAAAGTTGACCCCATCCGTGTGCAACGAGTGATGGATGAAGGGGCAATGGTTGAAGCAGCGAGAGGCATAGTCGCTTATTGGAGCAGGCGCAACATAGCTGGCTTACTGCTAATGCCAGCCACGCGGCATAATCTAGTCCATTTGAATGAAGCGTTGCGGGTGAAGCGAAGGCACCAATGAAATGTCGGGCAATTGAATCATGTAGGAGCTAAATACGATGGTATCATCAAGAATAAAAAATCCGGACCTTGCTGCACAGATTGATGAGGGACAGCTTGCATGGCACCGATACGTCACACCCATTACTGAACACTACTCTCGCCAAATCGCTCAACGAGATTATCGAGGCAAAAGATTGGCCTATTGGGGGCATATTACAGTTCAGGGCAGGTTTTAGTAGAGATCAAAGGGCGCTTTTTGTCTGGGAGGGAGTCACGTATTACCTATCAGCCCAGGTTGTCGATGACACGCTGAGATTCGTAAGATCGAATTCACCGGCTGGTAGTTCCATTTGCTTTGACTATGCTTCTCTATCGCCTGAAGCACTGAATGAAGACGGCGTGAAGAAACTAAGGCAGCTAATGGAATCTGATCATCCTGCTGAACCAACTAAATTCGGAATACCACAAGGAAAACTAGATACATTTCTATCAGAAAGGGGTTACGAAGTCGTCGAGCATCTCACTCCAAGCGAAATGGAAAGGAAATACCTTTCCCTCCGTGACGGTTCATCTGCTGGAAGGTTGCCGGCACTATTCTCTCTTGTGCACGCAATAGTGAAATGAAATCTCGAAGTTGCGTTTCATACGGCAAAGCCGTATAAATGAAGCTATAATCTTCATCGAAACTTCCACATTCACCAAGTTGAGCGGAATGTGCGTGCAACGTGAGGCATCAAAGCAATCATACGGTGGTAGGCAATTGCCGGGCGATGAGGCTTTTAGGGAGCAAGCCCGGCTTCGTTGTATGGACTGATTGCGTGTCTAAACGGTGACCTGCCTGTTTCTGGCCCAAAGCGTGTGCGCGTAATCGTCTTGTACCCGCTCAACGACGAATGGGATGAAGCAGAGTGGTTGCAAGCCGCTGCTCGCAATCCAGCTTTCGCTTTCCTAAATGACCCCGAAGAAGACATCTATTCGTTGGCTGACGGGAAGCCGTTCCATGACGAAGTATAAAATCGTGCTTGTCCCCTTTCCCTTTGATGATCTTTCCAGCAGCAAAGTTCGTCCAGCCGTTTGTCTCACGAATCCCATCGAGCCACACCAGCATGTGATACTGGCGTTCATCACCAGTCGTATTTCAGCCAGCCCATTAGCGACGGACCTGGTGCTCGATTCGGCGGCTATTGGGGTGCCCGGCACGTGTAGGACTACTCAATTCAGTGGTTGGGGTAGCTACCACGCGGCTGAAGCGGATTTTGGGCGAAGCTGCTGCCTCCTGATAAGTTGCCCTACTTGGAGTAGTGTATGCAAGATTATCCCAAGTCCATCAGGAAATTGCTGCGGGAATATCTCGGCAAAGCTTATGAGCGTGAGTTACAGCGCGAACTGACCAAACTTGACCGGAGTTTTGCGGAATGGCGTGAAGGGAAAATCAGCAGCGGTGAGTTGAGTTATCGTATTCATCAGTATGAAAAAGGGCCTTCACGAGAGCTTTTCAAGCAATACAACGGCGACTTACCAGATATGATGGTTGCGTACGCTATCGTGGCTGGCATCTTGAAGCAAGAGGAAGTACCGGCTGAATTACTCGAAGCCCTTGCCAGGCCGCTCAATTTCTACCAATCGTTAAGAGAACGCGATGAATTGAGAATACCCGAATAGAGCAGTGAAATATATCACGTTATGTTAAGACTTTGCCCAACAGATGGCGACCAGCCAGCCGCCCAAACTGACGACCAACGCCAGCGCAGAGATCACCAGCCCCACCCGGACGCTGGCCGGCGCATACCACACGCGCACGGTGTGATGCCCCTGGGGGACGGGAATGCCACGCAGCAGCCCGTCGGTCTGGATTAGACGCGCCGACGCACCGTCTATACTGGCTCGCCAGCCCGGATAGTAGATCTCGCTCAAAACCAACAATCCGTCGGCCACGGCGTCCACCTCAACCCTGATCTCGTTTGGAGTAAATGCGATCACCCGCGCCGACGACCCCTCTACGGAGCCTGGCAGATTAATGCCGGGGAGCTGGGCCACGACGGCTGCCCGGCGCAAGTCGAACTCGTCGGCGCTCAAGCGGGCCAGCGCCGTCCCTTCGTCGGGGATGACCTCGACGGCGTGGACCACCCAGGCGCGGGGAAAGGGATCGCCCATGGCATAGACTCGCACCTGGCCCTCGGGCAGCGGATCACCAGGCGGGAAGACCCGGGTCAGGCCGGGGCCGTCCAGGTCACGCTCGCTGAGCACGTAGTGCACGTTGAGCAGTTGCCAGCGACGCCACTCAGGCACCTTTGACTCAAAGGTTTCAATGCCGGCCAAGTGCAGCGGCGTGTTGCCGGTGATGTCTTGCAGCCCGTAGACCGAAGCAGCGCCCGGCCCGCCCGGCAGCAGCCCGGCACTGGCGATGCGCATCGGTTCACTGCCGTCTGCGGCAGGCATCTGGGCATGTAGAAACTCGGTCAGCGGAGTGGGGGCGAAGGGGCCAGTCGCCCCTGGCTGCTCCAGGTTGAAGCGCCAGTTGACGCTAAACAGGTTAAAGGCGATCCAACCCGCCACCAACGCCATCCCCCATGGCCGGCGCAGGGCGCGGCTCGGCCGCAGCGCCAGTAGAATCAGGCTCCCCGCCAGCAGCACCAGGCCAAAGACGTGATGCCGCAGCACGCCGCCAAATAGATCGGGATGCTCGCTGCCCACCCATCCGTAGAAGAAGAGGGCGGTCAACGCCAGCCCGGCGCCAAAGATGATCCGCAGCCCTCGCTCAAAGCGGCGTAGCCTGGCACGACGGACGCGGTCCAGCGCCGACGCCAGAGCCAACGCCCCATAGCCGCTCAACACGGCCGCGCTCAGTGCGTAGACCAGGAAAGCCCGCTCCTGGTGGCGCACCGCGTCGAAACCAGGGGCTAGCAGGTAGAAGAGAGGGTAAAGGAAGGTGTTGCCGCCGAAGGCCAGCAGCATCGCCAGCAACCCCACCACGGTCCAAAAGGCGATCTCACGTCGAGGCCGGCCCAAGGCCAGTGCCAGCCCCATCAGCACCATCGGCAGGATCCCCACATATTCCGGCGAACCGCCGAAGTAGCCGGGGTAGATCACCGACACCAGTTCGTGCAGCGGCAGTCCAAAGCTGACCGCTTCGTAGTTCAGGTCAGCTCGTGGCGAACGGGCGATGAATTCCAGGGTAGGCAGCAACTGGGCCGCAGCCAGTGCCAGGCCCAGCAGAATTGCCGCCAGCAGGTAACCAACAGCCCCCAGCAAATAGCCGGCGGTTGAAGTTATACGGCGGTTGGCGGTTGGCGGTTGGCGGTCGTCCGATGAAGGAGACAGGACTCTGAAGAAATAGAAGGCAACGGCGATATACACCACGTAAAGCGAAGTTTGCGGATGGCCGGGCAGCAGCGAAAGCCCCAACACCAGGCCTGCCAGCACCCACCGCCCGACGCATAGCCTCCAGCCCCCCCCAGTCCCCAGCCTCCAGCCCCCAGCCAACCCCTCCATCCCCAGCAACACCCACGGAGCCCAGGCACTGACCTCCAGGATTGTCACCTGTTGCACGGGAAAGCCAGTCAGGTAGCCGCTGTAGGTGAAGACCAGCGAGACAATCACCCCGGCGAAGCGTGCGTTGCGAATGGCTGTTCTCCCCGGGGGCAACTTCGTCCCGCCTATCCCGATACTCGGGACGAGTGCGCGGGGCTTCGCCGCTTGCCGGGCCAGTCGCCGCCCAAGGAGATAGGCGCCGACCGCCGCCCAGGCAAAGTGAGCGATGACTTGCAACTCCAGTGCCCATACCGGGAAGCCCAGTCCCAGCCAATGCAACAGTAAGGCCTCGATGCTTTGCGGCGGGTAGAGTGCCCCCGATTGGATATCGGCCAGCGCGGGCTGGCCAGCGTAGGGGGATGGATTCCAAAGGGGCAGTCGTCCTGCGGTCAATTCACGCGCGGCGTAGGCCCGCAGCGGGTAGTATTGCTCGGTGAAGTCGCCGGCCGGGATGTTCATCCAATCCGCCGGGTTAGGAGCGACCAACCGCCAGAAAAAGAGAGCCGGCAGCAGGACCAGGATGACGACGATCACCACATCGGGCCAGGCTCGTTTCAGTGGCTCCTCCAGGGGGCGGCGAGGCAACTTGTTCAAGACCAACTCCCATTGAATGACGAAGGAATGCTTACGAGGTTCCCATTCTACTCCAGGTCGGCACAGATCGCAACGAGAAAGACCCGAGTCCTCATCGCGTCTGCATTGGCCATGAACTGGCAATGGCCGGGGCTACCTGGCCGTATTACCCCCGTCTACCACCAGCGTGGCGCCGGTCATAAAGGAGGAGTCGTCACTGGCCAGGAAGAGAACCGCTCGGGCGATCTCTTCTGGCTGGCCGACGCGGCCCATCGGCAACGCTTCACCCGACTCTTTGAGGGCCGTCTCCTCTTCCACCGCGCCCGAACCTTTATAATAGCCGTTTTGCATCCAGCGTTCGACAATGGTGTCTCCCGGGCAAACAGCGTTGATCCGGATGTTCTCCCGCGCGTGATCCAGGGCCATGGCCCGGGTCATCTGGACCACAGCCCCTTTGCTGGCACAATACGCCACTGCCTTCTGGCCCGTGACCAGCCCCCAATCCGAGGCATTGTTGACGATCACGCCGCCCCCCTGCGCCCGCATATGCGGCAGCGCCAGCTTGCTCATACGCCAGACGGCAGTTACATTGAGGTCCAGGGTGTAGAACCAGTCCTCGTCCGAGGTGTCTTCGGCGCTGCCGCTGACCACAACCCCGGCGTTATTGAATAGGATGTCCAGGCGGCCGAAGTCGGCAATTACTGTGTCGATCACCCGGCGGCAGTCCGAGGCGCGAGTGTGATCGGCGGCGACGAATGCTCCCCGACTTCCAGCAGCTTCTATCTGGGCGACGACTGACTTGCCTGACTTGACTCGCCGGCCGGTGATGATCACCGTCGCTCCCTCCCGGGCAAAGAGCAGAGCTGTGGCCCGGCCGATGCCTGAGGTGCCGCCGGTGATGAGGGCGACGCGATCCTCAAGCCGTCGGGGCTGGGTACTCGTGCTTTTGCCTGCCATGTCTACACCTCACTCGCGTTTTGGGGACCGGGTACTGCGTCGTGTTTGCCACACCATGCGCAAGAAGTTGACCGTGTGGTGCCAGGGCTGGATGTGACTCCCCTCGCCTGCGTAGATAGTGCGGATGGGGACCCAGTCCAGCCTGAAGCCGCGTTGGATACAGATGACGATCATCTCCACCTCAAACTCGAAGCCAGTCTCGCTGCTGGCCAGCAATGCTTCCAGCAGGCGGCGGCTGATCAGCCGGTAACCGGACTGGTTGTCCCGGATGGGCTGACCCATGGCCCACGAGAAGGTCCAACGCCCTACGGTGTTGGACAGGCGTCGAATTGGGGGCATGTGGCGGAAATCCCGGGCGCCGATGATCAGGTCCGTGTGTCCGGTGGCGTAAACGTCCAGAAACTGGGGTATCTCGGCCGGGTCGTGTTGACCGTCGGCGTCAAGGGTAAGCACAGCCTCATATCCCTCGTCCAGGGCATAGCCAAAGCCGGCCTGTAGGGCTACCCCTTTGCCCCGGTTGGGCACCTGGCGCAGCACGTCCGCGCCAGCTCCCTCAGCGCGGGCAGCGGTATCGTCCGTCGAGCCGTCATCCACCACCAATACCGGCAGGTGACCCCGGACGCCGGTCACCACCGCCGCGACGTGAGCTGCTTCATTGTAAGCCGGAATGAGAGCCAGAACTTTCAAGCTTCAAGCCGTGCCTTGAGGTTGGCAATGGCCTGCTCGGTCTCCTTCTGGTTTTGGCGCTCAATGACCAGCTTGTTGGCAATCGCCCCCAGTACCGAGCCTGGGACGGTGTATTCAACCGTCAGGTGCAGGTCAGTGCCCTCGCCGGCAGGGGTCAGCTCCCAGATCCAGGTGCTGGGGATGCCACCGCTGGTCTTCAACACGAAGTGATCGGCCCTTGCCTCGGTGACTTCGGCGCTCCCCTGGAAGCTCACACCGCCCATTTTGTACTGCCATTGATAGGTACAGCCGACGCCATGTCCCTGTACATCCCACACCTTTTCCAGGCTGGGAGTCCATTCTGCAGTAGCCGCTACATCCAGCAGGGCATCTGTTACCTGCTCTGGTGGCACGTTGACGTGAATGGAACTTTCGACTTTGACCATAGGTATTCTCCTTTCGTAATGATTTGCTCTTCCTTCACCCCCAATGCCCGCGCCGCATCGGGCACGGTCGGAGTGTCTTCCGGCATAGGCAGAATCTCGGCGGCGATTTGATGTTGGTTGATGAAGCGTTGCAGGTCTTGGCTGGTTAGCATAATTCAATTGCCTCCGCCAGATGGCTCAGCATCAGCATATCCTGTTGCAGCCTACTGAGTATACCACAAGCTGGCAAGACTGGGAATCAATTCTTGAGAGTTAGCAGCTTTTCCTCAGATGGGATGGAAAATGAGGTCTTGACAAAGCTGAGAAAAAAGGGTATAATTGATTTCAAAATTTAGCCATGCCTAAATTATGTTTTCGGGCTACAAAAATGCATACCAAAGCAGTGGAAGATTACCTGAAGACCATCTATGAAATCCAATATGAGCAAGGCAAAGTAGCAACGACCGTGTTGGCGGAGCGATTAGGCGTTGCACCAGCCTCGGTGACAGGTATGATAAAAAAGCTGGCCGATATGCACTTGGTGGTTCACGAGCCGTACCAGGGAGTCGTGCTGACTGAGGCCGGCCAAAAAATCGCCCTGGAGGTTCTCCGCCACCACCGGCTGATTGAACTGTTTTTGGCCGAGGAGTTGGGCGTGCC
>JAHELX010000182.1:450-9922 GCA_024643945.1 Anaerolineales bacterium | reverse complement strand
TTCTGCTATATCAGTAGTTATTTAGCACAATAGAAAAACTGGCTGGATATGGCTGAATCCCCCAAAACCTCGATTGAGTTCCACCTGGACCCGCGCTCAGGTGTCCCTCTTTACTTGCAACTGGTCCATCAGGTCAAACAAGCACTCCGCCTTGGCTTTCTCATCCCTGGCGACCAGTTGCCCACCGCGCGGGAAGTCGTTTCCAGGCTGGCCATTAACCCCAACACGGTTTTCAAAGCCTATCGCGAGCTTGAATTCGAGGACCTGGTGAGCAG
The DNA here is from genome assembly GCA_024643945.1 of Anaerolineales bacterium. The sequence continues at coordinate 9,647 of JAHELX010000182.1, read as the reverse complement.
CCGTCCGGGCGTAGGGACATTTGTCGAGCGTTCTCTGGCAGATGCGTCTTTGCCCTGCCATGAAACCCTTCGCCAGCAGTTGATGGAGTGGCTCAAAGAGGCCGAACAAGCCGGTTTGGACCGGGAGAGTATCGAGGCCTTGTTCACAACCACACTTCATCAAGAACTTACCGAGGTGAGCGAATGAACCGCGTCGTAAATATAACCCAGCTACAAGTCCCGGTGCCAAATTGGGAGCCGTATCGGTGACCTGTTTCCGGGAACTGGGGTACCAGTTTTCCCGTTTGATCCAGCCTGCGGATCGCTTCTGGACGTTCCAAGCCATCGAGACGGTGATTTTTCTCGCTCTTACTGCGCTCCTGGTTGCTTTGACCTTTTGGTGGGTCAGTCATCGGGTAAGGTAATTCTCCGTATCCGTTGCGGCTCACATTCCATGCGGATTATGCTCAATCTCTTATTTCTAGATCAAAAATATATTACCTATACATTGAACTTGAAGCGGTATTTACTCAGGTTCTTGCTGGCCCAAAAGCCGTTCCCAATCCAGATTGGAGACGCGAGATTCCTCATCGAGCCACGTTCGTCCGATTGGTTCACAATCTACGAGGTCTATTCAGACCTGGGATATCTGCCAAAGCTCCCCCACCTCCTACCCAATATTAACATCGTGGTGGATTTTGGGGCGAACATCGGTGTCTATTCTATCTGGGTTACGAAGACGTTTCATCCGAAATCCGTGTATGCCGTAGAAATGGAACCCAACTGTTATCAGCGCCTCGTAAAAAACATTGCTCTCAATCATCTAGATGATACGATCCGACCTTTTCAGGCGGCCATCTTCAATCAGAGTGGTATGGTTGGCACAAAGAAAATCCCGGGATCGACATTTTTCCAGGTGACTCCAAATAAAGCAGCTCGGAGAGTCAGATCATTTTCTTTTGAAGATTTTCTAAAGCACACTGGGCTGGAGAGGATCGATTTATTGAAAATCGATATTGAAGGGGCAGAAAAATATATTCTAACCGAAGCGAATGTGCCATTGTTTCAACAGCGGGTAGGGTACATATTGTTAGAGACACATTCATTGAATGATTTTCATGCAGAGCAAGCGGTTGCTTATTTGAGTGGGCTCGGATTTCGGCTGGCAATGACACCTACCCCCTATGTGCTGGGCCGGAATTATATTATTGATGCCTGTAATCCAAGCCAAACGCATATTCTTGTCTGAATTTGGAGGTTGGCTGACCGAAGGAACGTCTCCACCATCGGTGTAATATCAATCTCGTAGATGTTTCCCGACGGGATTTGTAAGTGGCGTAGTAGCCGCCGCGCCAGTCTACCGGCCTCGGCATGCCAGTCTCGATAGGGCAACAGTAACGCAAACACATTATAGCGTAGCCCTCGGCCATCGCCATCTTTGCCACCGTGGTCAGTAGACGGCTGGAAAGTCTCGCGGACATGGTCCGGAACCAACAGTGCCTGACCACCCGGTTTACAGTGAACAAAGGCTGTCTCCAGTGCCTGCCGCAAGTCTTGAAAGGTGGTCATGTAGTCAATGGCGTTGTGAACGAAAACCACATCAAAAGCTCGATATATACACTATCAAAATAGTCATTGGACCCCCACTCCGCCCGCGCCTCTTCCATCGTGAGAGATAGTCTTACAAAACCGATCTTCTCATAGGCACGGATTGCGCGTGGGTTGCGAGCCGATGGCTGAACCATGAATTGCTGCACTCCGAACTGACGCGCCAGATACTCGCAGAGCGTCAATCCTTATTCAGCATATCCATGCTCAGTCACCGGCTACTTCGTGCACTACATTCGCATACTGCTCAGTTATCAATTGTGTGTGGTTTCGTAATTCGGGTTATCCGGCCTTTTGAGGTCGGGATTTGGTTCGGGTAGCTGCTGTTGAGCTTGAGGGTTGGTGTCGTTATCTGCCATAGTCATTTCTCCTTTATCCTGCTTGACGACGCGGAATCCAAGGTGTGTTACGCCGGGGGCCTCGATCACTCGTATGCTTTCCAGTTCGATTGGCTCTGTACCCAGGTTGTCGAACAACCGGACACCGTTTCCCAGCAGGATGGGTACCAAGTTGATGTGTATTTCGTCCAAAAGTCCCGCGTTGAGGCATTGCTGTAGGATACTCGCGGTGCATACGGCGACATTCTTGTCCCCTGCGGCTTTCTTTGCCTGACGAATGGCGCTTTCAATCCCATCGGTGACAAAGGTGAATGGCGATCCTTCCCTGACCCATTCCTGCGGGACAGTATGGGTAACAATAAAACAAGGCGCCATGGGGGGATGACCGCCCCAGGCCCCGGCGATATCAAAGGTTCTCTGTCCCCATACCTCCGCACCAATCCTTTCGACCGCCTCCCTAAGGAGTTCGGCGCTCTGCGGTGAGACCTTGAGCACCATCCTGCCATCCGAGATTGGAATCTCGGTGTTGCCGCTGAAGTACCACTTAAAGAGCCGGTCACCGCCATCCCCCAAACCATTCCCAGGGCCGTCATTCGGCCCGGCGATAAAACCATCTAGCGACATGCTCATGTTGAAAATAACTTTTCCCATGTTCATTCTCCTTGATCCACACATCTAGTCCATCATCGCGCCGCAGGAGATGTTGACCTCTGTGGCGGTCATGGTGCGGGCTTGATCTGAGGCCACGAAGGCTGCCACGTTGCCCACATCGGCCAGCGTCGCTGCTCGGTTCAGCAAGGTGGCCTTCTGAATCCCAGCGGCGATCTCGTCCTTCCCGGCGAAGGTGTCAGGGAGGGACTCGGGCACACCGCCCGTTTTGAGGGTGACGACGCGGATGCCATGCCGTCCCAGCTCGCATGCCCACTGCCGGCGAAGACCCTCGATGGCATCAAGGGCCACTTTGAAGCCCCCCAGTCCCGGAAGAGTCTGCGGACCGTCTCCGCCGAACGCCAAGATCACCCCCGAGCCGCGCCTGACCATGTGCCGGGCGGCCGCCCTGGTCGTCAAGAACTGCGTCCGCATGGCGTTCGTGATCGGTTGAAGAAAATCCTCAACCGATATCTCGGTCAGCGGCTCCTGGACGTCTCCGTAGCCGATGAGGTTGAACGAGATATCGATGTACCCGGCCTGCTCGACCACCGCATCGACGTACTCGTCAACAGCCCGCTCGTCAAGGGCATCGATGACGGCAGTGTGCGCTACGCCGCCATTCGAGCGGATCTCATCGGCGACCTTGTTCTCCAACAACATGCTCATACTCCTTGTATAAAATATGTTTAGGGCTTACTTGCGTAAGCTGGGTGCCCCGGCGACAATAGGGCAGTTCGGCACGGGCCGGACTGCGGACCGACCGGGCAAGTCTATTGCTCCTTGCCGGACCTGCACTGACCAGATGCAGGTCACGTCTCCGAAAGTTTGACTCCCGGTCTCGCTTTTGTTAGCGAAGCACGCCGGGTGATGCTCGTAGTTGTTTTGTTTCCAGGGTTCACTCGAATTTCATAATATTCGGCTCCTGTTGTCGTCAGTGAGTTTTGTGGCAGGAAATAATCCGTGATATAATACTATATGACCGTACATCATATATAGTCATACAGAAAAAGGATTCACCATGCCAAAAGCGTTTACTGAATACGAAAAAGAACTAATCGGCAAGCGACTCCTGGAGCAGGGTTACGAGCTGTTTTCTGCATATGGGTTAAAGAAAACCACCATTGAAGAGATCGCGGAGGCAGCCGGGATCTCAAAAGGGGCGTTTTACAATTTTTATGAGTCCAAAGAAGCGCTTTTCATGGATGTCGTAGAACAGGCCGAAATGCGCGTCCGCCAGGAAGTATTGGCTGTTATCGACCTGCCGGGGCTATCTCCCCGGGCCCGCCTATTTGCTGTTCTGAAGAAGGCTTTTACCCTTTTTGAAACGATCCCCATTTTACAGTTTTTCACGAGTAGTGATTATGACCAGCTCTTTCGCAGGATCCCCACAGAAAAACTCCAGGAGCACCTGGTCAGCGATCGGGCGTTCTTCGAAGAGTTGATCACCCGCTGCCAGAACGCGGGCATACCCATCCGGGCGCGAGCCGAGCAGATCAGCGGCTTGTTGTATCCGCTTGTTCTAACCATTCTGCATAAGGATGATTTTGCTCCGAACAACTTTAGCGGCAGTATCGATTTGCTTTTGGAGCTGGTCGCCGCTTTCTGCCTGGGTGAGGTTGAGATCCAACTTCAAAAACCAATCAGCCCCGCACCTGATTCAGAAGAAAGGGACCTAATATGAACTTGCCGATTGAAACAGAGGACCTCGGGAAACGCTACGGAGACGTAAGGGCCGTCGAGCACCTTTCTCTGCGGGTCGCCGAGGGAGAAATTTACGCTTTTCTTGGCTTAAATGGCGCAGGGAAAACAACCACTATCCGAATGCTGCTGGGGATGATCAAGCCCACCACTGGGTACGCCAAGGTGCTTCAAACTAGGGTACGTCTGGGCAACCGGGAACCATGGGAATCGGTGGGGTATCTGGTGGAGGTGCCACACAGCTATCCGGAGTTAACAGTCCACGAGAATCTGGAGGTTGCCCGTCGCTTACATCCTGGCACCCCACGAGAAGCCGTAGGTCGGATCATTGAACGCATGGGGTTGGCCGCATATGCGGACCGGCGGACGGGCAACCTTTCTCATGGCAATGCACAACGGCTGGGATTGGCCAAGGCCCTATTGCATAGTCCCAAACTGCTTCTTCTGGACGAGCCTGCCAACGGCCTGGATCCAGCCGGGATCGTCGAGATCCGCGAGCTCCTGCTAGAACTGACTCGCGAACAGGGCGTGACGGTCTTCATGTCGAGCCACATCCTGGCTGAAGTCTCACGTCTTGCCGGGCGGATAGGGATTATCCACCAAGGGCACCTGCTCCAGGAATTGAATACCGATGAGCTGGAGCGGAATCGAAAGAGGCGGCTTTTGTTGCAGGCGCGGGACGTTGAGTCGGCCCACCGGGCGTTGATAGCCGCCGGGCAGCCTGCTGAAATCCTCCAGGACGGAACCATAGAGCTCAAAAACGCATCTTCTGTTGAACGCCCTGATGACATCAACCGCCTCCTGGTCAAGGCTGGGACCCCGCCCACTCAGTTGATGGTTGAGGAAGAGGAATTGGAGCAGTATTTCCTCAGGCTGGTTGGAATGGATGGAGGAGTGCAAAATGAATAACCTTTCAGATATGATTTGGATAGAGTTGCGAAAAGCAATCCGCTCTAGAATGCCCCTGTGGACCGCCCTGGGCTCCCTGTTTATGCCATTAGGAATCGCCTTCTTAATTTTCGTCTCTAAGAATCCGGAGATTTCCCAAAAGCTTGGCCTGATCAGCGCCAAAGCCGACCTGATAGCATATTCTGCAACAGATTGGCCAACCTACCTGGGGTTGTTTGGCCAGATAATCGCAGCCGGCGGATTCTTTTTATTCATCCTGATCATTAGCTGGGTATTTGGGCGCGAATTTGCCGATGGCACCCTGAAAGACATGCTTGCCGTGCCGGTTCAACGCTCAAGCATACTCCTGGCAAAATTTATTGTGGTGGCCATGTGGTCTGCTGCACTGACCATAGTTATTTTCATTGTCGGCCTGGTCATGGGTGCCATCATCAAACTCCCGGGAGGCTCTATCAATGTTATTCTCCAAGGCAGTGACCTCGTGTTGATAACCGCCTGTCTGGTTATTGCGGTTGTTATGCCATTTGCGCTCTTCGCCAGCGCGGGACGCGGTTACCTGTTGCCTATGGGGGTGGCGGTTCTAACGCTGATGATGACAAACGTGGTGGCGATAGTTGGGTGGGGCGAATACTTCCCTTGGGCCGTGCCGGGGTTATATGTGCTGGGGAAAAGCTCCCTGACACCGGTTAGCTATTGGATCGTGTTTTTGACCAGTCTGGTGGGGATGATCGGAACCTATCTCTGGTGGAAGTTTGCCGATCAGAACCGTTGACCGGTAGCGATCGAGCCACTGCTGGCGATTCAGGACGAAACTATCCGTTCCTGAGGTTCCGAATAATCTCCCCGAGGTTTGGTCTTTTACCATACATCAGTAGATAAGTCCTCAGAAGCCTGGCTGCCAGCAACAGCCCCCCAATGATGCTTAAAACCAACACGGCTATGCTGACGGCCAATTGCCATGCGGGGACACCGGTCAAGCCAAGCCGCAACATCACTAACACAGACGCCGTGAATGGAAAAATACTAAAAACAACCCACACCGGACTGTTCGGGAAGAGCAAGAGCAAAGAGAGAAACCAAAATGGTGCAATGGCGAAAACCGTATAAATCCCTGCCAGTCCTTGTGCCTCTTGAACGGTGGAGCTGATGGCGGCGATACCAGCCGACAGGACGGCAAATACCAGGTAACCCAGGATAAAGTATATTACGCCCAGAATCAAGAAGCTGGCGGGTATTTGTATGGTCCTGATCAAGCCCCCAATAGATGAGGAGGCCAGGTTCAGCAGGAGTGGGAATGAAATAACCCAGACGACTACCTGTGCCAGTCCGGCAGCCCCGAGTCCCAAAACCTTGCCGGTGAGTAATTGCCGGGTTGAGACCGAGGATAACAATATCTCCATCAGTCGATTTTCTTTCTCCTCGCTGAGACTTTGCAGTACGTAAATGGAAGTGAAAATGAGGGCCAACGCCAGCAGAAAGCTAAAAACACCCGGAATGATGAAGTTCGCATAGCTCCCCTGCTCCGGCGCCACGGCACCGGTTGAGGTAAGCGTGGTAGTGACCAGATTCAAGGGTGCTTCAACCCTGGCGATCGTGGCCGTGGGCACCTTCCCCGCCAACAGATTACTTGAGATGAAATTCTTAATCGCGGCTGTAGTGGCATCGGGTGGCGCAAGCTCTCTCTGCGCGGTATATAGATTAATCGTTCCCGTCGAGATAAAATCCGGCGCAATGACGAAGTATTCCGTAATATCCTTTTTAATCAAAGCCTGCGTGGCCGCTTCCGGGGTATTAAAGCGGACCAGGGTTATGTTCCCCTGGGTAGTAAACTGATCGAAACCGCCGGCTTCATCGACGTATCCGATTTTGGTCACTTCGGCCGGAGGTTTCGTAGCCCCTGATGCGATATGGAAAATTCCTATACCCAGAAGGGCCAGCACCGGCAGGGCAAGAGTCAGGATAATAAACCCGGTCCTCTTTATCGTGTGCAGGAATTCATGCCTGAATATCAAGAGCGTCTTATTCATGATTATTACCCACCGCTTTCAGGAATATTTCGTTCAGGGAAGGAGTGGATACCTCGAAGCGATTGATTGTGATGCCGGTGCTGACCAATCGTTCCAGGACTTGTTTAGGAGTTGTATTCCCATCAAGGACCAACTCAACGTAGCCTTTATGAGTGCGCTTTTCGGCAACTCCCGGTACTTCCCCTAACTTACCTTCAAAATCAACAATAATGACCGAGTTACTTCTATACTTTGACTTGATTTCTGCGAGATTCCCGTAAAGGACAGCGCGTCCGTGATTAATCATTAATATGCGATCGCAAAGCTCCTCTACCAGGTTCATCTGGTGTGTGCTCAGAACTACCGCCTTACCCTGATTTCTCAGATCAACGATTAACCTTTTCAGTAGTTCGGTATTAACCGGATCAAGACCGGAAAATGCTTCATCCAGGATAACCAGTTCCGGGTCATGGATGATAGTGACGATGAACTGAATAATCTGCCCCATGCCCTTGCTCAACTCATCAATTTTCTTTCTTTTGTGCGGCAGCATGCCGGTTTGATCGAGCAGATTATCGGCTTTTTCCTCCGCGGAGCGCCTGTTCATACCCTTGAGCGAGGCCAGGTAAATGATGGAGTCTATAACACTTAGCCTTCTATATAATCCTCTTTCCTCAGGCAGGTAACCCAGCTTGTTTTTACTGGCTTCACTTAACTTCTCGCCGAGAATGGTAATCTCTCCTGAGTCCGGCTTGATGATGTCCATCATCATCCGGATAGTGCTGGTCTTGCCCGCGCCGTTAGGTCCAATTAGACCAAATATCTCATTTTGGGCCACAGTGAAAGATAGATCGTCAACTGCGACCTTATCTGCGTATGACTTGACTATGTGATTGACTTCAACTGCAGGCATATTAAAAACACCCCCTGAGATTCTGGCCAAACGATTTGTTGATGTGTTCAACTTTAAGGCTCATAATCACCTCTCAGTCTCCGAAGGTCAGCTTTAGAAACCAGGTTTTTTCCGAAAAACCTGGTTTCTGACCCGCTTTTCAAACAGTTTCTCAGAGGATCCTGGACGCGAGCGGGATCTTGCGGACCAGGAAGGCGGCCGCAAAGCAGAGCGGAACCGCGATGATCGCCATCAAGCCGAACTTGAGCAGATGTTCAAGCTGAAGGTTGCGCAGCGCGATGGCCAGGAAGACGACGATGGGAGCGTGGATGATGAAGACGGTGTAGGAGTGCCGGGACAGGAATGTACCCAACCTTCCCTGGTGATTTAGATAGGCGCGGAAGAGCGTGATCAGCGCCAGGGATCACCCGACCGCGAAGGTCGAGTCCCACAAGGCGTAGGCCGCGGACTGCCAGTGCCCCCCACCCAAGAAGAAGAAGTCCGTGCCACCGCCGAGCAGCGCGAGGGGGAAGAGAATGAGCGTGGCGCCCAGCGCCATGGCGAAGCCCACCTTGCCCATCGAGGCCGGAATGGTCCGCAACCAGTCGCGCCGAAAGGCGACGGTGCCGAGGATGAAGAAACTCAGATACTGTGTCAGGTAGGCCAGGGTGGGGAAACGGAGCACGTACTTGCCCAGCGGCACGACAATGCGGATCAAGTAGCTGGCCAGTGCCAGCGCCAGGATGAACGCGGCGATGGCTGGATAGCTGGGCGGCTCAGGCTCGCTCTCCGGCTGCGGCGCACGCTTTCCTCTCACCGCCCGCCAGGCCGCGTAGCCGACGTCGAAGATAAGCAGCATCTCCACGAACCAGAGGGGCCCGACGCCGATCAGGTGGGGGTATTGCTGCCAGGTGAGCGGGGTGGTGATCCCGGTCAACGCGGCCGGCATCTGGTAGATGCCGATGGAGGCGATCGGGTTAAGCACGAATATGAACACGATCAGCGGAATGCCCAGGCGCAGCAGCCGGTCCTTAAGGAAACGCGCCGGCCCCTTGCGCTCGAACGATCCCGGCGTAAAGTACCCCGAGAGCAAGAAGAAAAGGCCCATGAAGTAGG
>JAHELX010000182.1:0-440 GCA_024643945.1 Anaerolineales bacterium | reverse complement strand
TTGATGAGTTCGAACACAACCAGCACCGCGCTCGCCAGCGGGTCGTTGTACGGGGGCTCCACATAGTAGAAGGGTGTGTTCGCCGCATAGATGACCGCCAGGTGGTGCAGCACGACCAGGGTCACCAGCGCAGCCCGCAGGTGGTCGGCGAAGAATATGCGATCTGGCGCTTTTTTAGATACGGTCATTGAATTTACGACAATCGCCTGGCCTGCAGTGTTCATGGCTTACACCTTCCTACATACCGCTCCGTGCCAGAGTCTAATACTGAACACCCGTTGTGTCCATATATCTGGATGCAGGCAGGGATACATCTTGAGATACATAGTATCCCGTTTAGCGTTTACTAAACTGTACTTCTGGATACTCTGAAGAGGGGCCTTGCAACAATCCCGAATTGACACCTTCTAAATATTGGTCGAAAAAAGCGACCAGATAGG
>JAHELX010000883.1 GCA_024643945.1 Anaerolineales bacterium | reverse complement strand
CTATGAGCTGGGCCTGGCGACCTCGTATGCGGGATTGGATTACCTGACTCTGAACGGGAACAGCACGGATATCCTGGACCGAACGAAGATAAGGGCTATGTTCGATGCAGGTTTTCTGGGAATAGTAACTTTGACTGAACAAGCCTTGGAAAACCCTGAAATTGTCTTGGTAAAAGATGGGCCAGTACGGGTCATCCTGCAGCAGAGCGTGGCTGCCGGGCCTGGAGACCCCATCTCTGAGGCCAGCCTGAGCACCACGAATCTGGCCTATAATTCACTGCTGCAAGCAAGCGCCAGCATCAGCTTTACGCTTCCTGGCTTTGTCGATCTTACCAGCGTGCGCACCTCGGTCGATCTCAGCAGTGCAGCCTCCGGTGCCGCTTTCTACAACGCCAACACCCCCGGCGGGGTCACCATTGATGGTAGCCCCGATTCGGTGGTCGCCACGCCCCTCAGCAATTGGGCCCAGATCAGCCACACCACTGGCCGCTTGATCCAGGTCTCCGACCCCACGCCAGCCGGCGGGACACAGAAAAACTATTACTGTGACGATAGCGCGGGAACCACCGAGTGCGATGGTACTCCGAGGACAGGCGCTAACGGTTCCTATGGCGATGCAGGCATCTTGATTGAGGGCAATGTGAACCAAAGCTTCACCATCCAGAGTTGGCTCTTTGTCCTACCACCTGCTGACAGCGGCCAGGACAACGTCGGCGCTACTTATAAGGATTATTTTTTCCATCCCCTCAGCGTTGCCTCATACTTGCAAGGGGTTCGGTCAACGATCTTCTTGCCGATCATCCTTAAAAACAGCCAATGACAGATGCGCAAAGGAAGTGCTCTTATGCAACGCTCAATCCCAATTCTTTGGGGCTTAGTCATTGCTCTGCTGGTTCTGAATCTGGCCCTGCTATACGCCTTCAATCTGGCTCGGCTGACTGCGATCGAGACCTTAAACGAAGTTGAAACGACCCTGGATGGTCTGGCGAAGGAAGTGATCGTTTACGATATCGAAGTGAATCAGGCTGTGCCTATGAAAGCGGATGTCCCCCTTAACCGCACCATGGAGATACCACTCAAGACCGTCATCCCCATTGACCAGGTACTGACGGTGCCGTTTCAAACGCCGGCCGGGGAGGTTGTACTCGATGTGCCGGTGAAGACAGACTTTCCGATCGATATCGTGGTCCCTGTGAACTTCGACCAGACGATCAGTGTGGACACCACGGTTCAGTTAAACACGACCCTCCCCGTCAAAATTGACATTGCCCAAACCCCTTTGGCTGGCTATCTAAGACAGGCCAAACTGGACATAGCCAAACTGAGAAGCCGCCTCGCTCTACAGGGCAAGGGGACGGTGATGGATGAGACGGCTGCCGTGGCTACCACCCACGTTGAGAGGGGTGTTGACTCTGCATCAGCTTCTACAGGTGATACCCAATCCCAGGCTGTCTCTGTTGAAGCCGTGGTAACCGAAGTGGTCCCAAAATCGGATACATCGCACGTATCGCAAGCTGGCGTCCCCAACCCTGCATCCTCGGGTGGCAATCCTGCCGCCCTACCCGATTTGGGTTTGTGCGCCCATGCCTACTGGCCATTGCGGCCTGGCACTGTGTGGACTTACAACAGTCCAGACACCTCGTATATCCAACGTGTAGATGATGTCTCAAACGACCAGGCCTACCTGAGTACCCAATACGAAGGTCGAGACATCCAATTCAGCCTGGCATGCTCCCCAGAGGGTCTGGGTGGCAATTACCTGGGAGACATGCGGAGAATTACCGAGCTAGGCGAACTTAACTTCAGCAACCCGCGCGGTACATTTTTGCCTGGCCCGGAAAGGATGGAAGAAATCGGAAGATCTTGGACGCAGGAATTGGATGTCACGGGTACAGTCCAAGCTCATCAAGGGGATAACCTGGTAGCGGGCAGGATCAGCCGCGGGCGGGCGGCAGCCGTTTATACGCCAACCGGCTTTGAAAGCGTGGAAACCCCCTTGGGACCGCGAGAGGCGTTGCGCATCGAACAGAAACTTGAACTCGAACTGAATATCGACTTCGACCTGGCTGGCCAAACAATACCCGCGCATGAGGTTGTAAACCTGACCACGGTCTACTGGTTTGTCAAGGGCATAGGTCCGGTAAAGACACATTGGCAAGGCGGCACGCTTCAGCAAGACGCTCAGCTTGAGCAGACTCCCATTAATCAACGATCTCCCGTGCCGGCTCTGGCCGAAGACCAACTGGTATTTGTTTGTGTCCTGTCCCAAGGGGGATCTTCTGAATGCATGCGAATAGCCGGTATGTCTCAGTCTGATTTGACAGTCCCCCCTGAGTCTGAACTTGAAGTGCAGGGCTTCGTCTTTCCGAACGTCGTCAGCGGTGACGACAGTACCAGTGTCGAGACAGGGGGAGATAAACCATTAGAGGAGCCAGCAAATGCCGAGGAGCCAGCGCCGGAGGGGACAAGCGAGGATGACCGTGACCGGTCGGATTTGCTTGCCTACGCAGCGGCGGTAAAAAACCTGGGCCAACGCCTTTCCGAGGCTGCACAAGAATTCGGGGAAAGTGCGGTTAAGTTTCGTAATGGGGAGATAACGCTTGATGAATTTAGAGAACAATTCTTGAAGTTTGCGCCCAAGGTCAGGGGACTTGTCCAGGAAATCGGCCGCGTCTCCCCCCCATCAGAAGCAG
>JAHELX010000181.1 GCA_024643945.1 Anaerolineales bacterium | reverse complement strand
GGCCTGCTCCGCGTCTTCCAGTTGGCCGGCCTCGGCTTCGACCACGCCGTAGCCGGCTTTTTCGATGGCGGTCACCATGTCGGCCCGGGTCACCTGGCCCGGGATGTACTCCACCGTCGCCTTCTCGGTGGCGAAATTGACGGTAGCCGCCGTCACGCCCGGCACTTTCTTATTGAGCGTGCGCTCGATGGTCGCCGCGCAGTTGGCACAGGTCATGCCGGTGATGGGCAGCTCGACTTTGGCCGTGGCCACACCATAGCCCACGTCCTTGATTTTGCCGATGATGGCGTCCTCGCCCAGCAGCGACGGGTCAAAGATTACGGTCGCCTTTTCGGTGGCGTAGTTGACGTTGGCGTTGGCCACGCCTTCCAGTTTTTTGAGATTGCGCTCGATGGTGCTTGAGCAATTGGCGCAATGCATGCCCGTAACGGGCAAAGTAATTTGTTTTTCAGCCATAGTTAACACCTGATACACTTAACCCTTGCGAAGGTTCAGACCCTTCACTTCGCTCACCTACCCGTCCTGCCTGCACCTGTCGGCACGGCACAGGTGCAGGCAGGGCAAGCTCTTCGCAAGGGGAGTTGAGTGGTTGCCGTCTTTGGTCATTCGTCGTCCGTCGAACTAACTTTCGGGTGGGTAGTTAATCTCTTCCAACAAGGCCCGGATGCCATCCCAGGTGGCGGGTGGCTCGTTCCAGTTGACGGTGACCATCTTGGAGGGTTCCTCGGCCTTGACTGAGGTCACCCCCTGCAGCTCGCCCACCTCACGCTCGATGGTCATCACGCAATGACCACAACTGATGTTCGGGACCTTGAAAGTTTTAGTTGCCATGGTAAATCATCCTCCTCACTTTGAATTATTTGACAACCCCAACAGTTGCTCCAACTTGGGCTTATCAAAGCCGACCACGACTTCGCCGTTAATCAGCGTCACCGGTGTGGCCATAACGCCCAACGCTTCCAGTTCTCTCATCGCCTCTTCGTCTTGCGCCACGTCGCGCTCGATAAAGTCGATGCCTTTGTGTGAAAGAAACTCTTTCACCCCATTGCAAAACATTCAATTAGATTGGGTATAGACCAGGATACGCCTGGCAGTCATTGTTGTTTCTCCTGTGGGACTACAGCTTACCCGTTGCATCGAATACGCTCATGATCTCCCCAATGACCCGTTCCCGTTCGTCGGGCTCGTCGCCGCGAATGGCGGTGGTCACGCAGGTGTGCAAATGCCGGTCGAGCACCATGCTGTTCACCTTTTGCAGGGCGCGCTGCACGGCCAGGATTTGGTTGACGATGTCAATGCAATAGTCGCCGTTCTCGACCATGCGCTCGACGCCGCGCACGTGTCCTTCGATGCTTTTTAGCCGGTTGAGGATATTGGTCGTTGTTTCGTCGCTCATTGCTTTGCCTCGCTCCTCTACCCCACCCCCCAGGGGAGGGGGTAGCCTCATAGCATATTCTAGCACAAAGAACCTGGCGTGTCAAGTCTCAATTTTCATAATAAGACCCTAAGGATTTCGGAAAATCCTTAGGGTCTGCCAAGAATTTGGGACACACCCTTTTCAGGGCCCTGTTCTAACTTTGAGCGACTCGATTACAGCACGATTAGACAGCAAGGCAATAAGGGCAAAGTAAAGCACAAAGAGAGGAAACGTGAGCAGTACGGAGACGAAGAGCAAGGCAGCGGCCAATGCCAACAGCACCACTGTCAAGGCCGGTTGGGATCCCATTAAAACCAACCCATTGCGATAAGCCAATCGCAGGCTGGGGGTTTCCTGCAAAATCAAGAGAGGGAAGACATAGAGCTGGTTACCTGCCCAGAGGATCGCCGACGAGAGGACCAGCGTGCGGACAAACATTGCCCAGGTGGCAGCTATATTGTTGTAGAAATTGAAATTGACGAAGATGAGCACCCACACGACCAGATTTAAAAGGCCCCAGCGGTAGGCCGGTCTCCAGTAGCGGCGGCCTCCCTCAAAGAAGGTCCGCCATTTGATGGCCTTGCCCTCGCCGATTTCGGCCGCCGCCCAGGCCAGACCGGCTGTGGCAAAGGGCAGGGGCAACACCAATAACGCCGATATGGACCACAAAATATTGAACAGGATGAGTAAGAAAATCTCCTCAAAAAAATCAAGGAAAGCCAGCTTCACCACCCGCAGCGCCAATCTCATGCCAAACCTGCCGTTCTCCCCAGGCCAGTTGCCAGCGCCATGTACCCGACCAACCCCTCCACCAGGGCCTCCACCGGCAAGCGCTCGCGGTTGGTGTGAACCAGCGCCGGGTCGCCGGGACCAAAGCCGATGGTGGGCACGCCGGCTGCCATCAGATGTCCGCCATCGGTGGCAAAATGCCAGATGCCAACCGGCACAGGGCGGCCCAGCGTCTCACCCAGTATCCGCTGAGCGGCCTGCAGGAGTGGGTGATCGACGGGCAAAGCAAAGGAGGGGAAGATCGAAGGAAAGTCCTCCACATAACCGGTGTAGGTGGTAAGCCGTTCACTCTTCACCCGTATATGACTCCCGGCACCAGGAGAAAGACACTCGGCCAGCAACGGCGTCAGTCTCTCGACGATTTGCTCTGGCGTTTGGCCGGGTACGTTGCGCCAGTCGAGGGTGAGCTGCGCCTCACCAGGCGTGACGTTGGCGCTGGTTTGATCGGTGCGATACAAGGTGGGCGCCACGCTCGACGTACCGAAAACCGGGTCCCGGGACATCGGCAACGCCTCCAGCCGCACCAGGAAACGGGCCAACGCATAATGGGGATTGATGCCCTGCTCTGGCACGCTGGCATGCACCGAGCGCCCGTCCACACGAGCCGCTAACTCCACCCGCCCTCGGTGGCCACGCATCAGCCCGCCGTTCGACGGCTCGCCGACCACGGCGAAAGAAGGTTTAAGTCGACTGACCAGCGCCCGCGTGCCCAATCCCCCCACTTCCTCCATCACAGCACAGGCAATACACACATCACCCGGGAGGAGCAGGTTATGCTGCTTCGCCAGCCCCGCCGCATAAACCATCGCTGCCAGCGGGCCCTTCATGTCGACACTCCCGCGTCCCCATAGTTCTTCTTGGTCCAGGTCTCCGCCATAAGGGGGATGCAACCAGCCAAGCGGGGCGCCTGGGTCCACATGGTCCATATGACCGTTGAACATAAGGGATGGTCCGTCTCCCTTACGCACCCAGCCGATAACATTACCCACCGGGTCGGTCGTCACCTGGTCAAAGTCCAGACGCTCCATTTCAGCTTTAATAAGACTGGCTGCCTCGCCTTCGTGACCGGGCAAGCTAGGGGTTTGGATCAGTCGGCGGGCAAAGCTGACCAAATCGGAGCGGTAAGTCTGGGCCAAAAGCTGCAGATTCGTTTCAGACATCTTGTACCATTTTCTGAAATAGCGAGAAACAGAAGGGGCAGTGCGATCGAGAACACTGCCCCGGCATCCATCGGCAATCAAGCTGAGTCAACTATTGTCCACGCCCAACAGCATACCGTGTAAAGTTTGCACGTCTGCAAAAGGCCCATCGTCGCTCAGCACAGTGCTGGTGACGACCTTCATAAAGGGGATTCTGGTTTGGCGTAACTGGTCACTTCCCCATGCCACATAGCCAGCATCTCGGTCGTGGATAGGGTAAAAGTAGACCATTGCCTGTCCCAAGCGTTCTTTAATGTGCCGGATGAGCTCATCGACCTTAGTCGGGATTGTAATAACCAGGAATTGCGATTCACTGGGATGACCAACGAAATCGTCAATGGAGCCCAACTCGTCAACGGCGCTGGTGAGAATGAGCGCGACCGCCCGCAGCACATCGTCCCGGGCTACGAAGCCGTAGATCTCATTGAATAAATCGAGACCGGCGATACTCACAGAAACGGCAGCCCAATGGTCTCTTTCCAAAAGCAGACTCAATCTGTCGCTGGTGAGTTTTTCGCCAGGGAGGCCGGTGACGGGATTATTTTGACTGCCGGCACGTCGCAGGGCATTGCGCACACGCAGACGGAGTTCTTGCACATCGAAGGGCTTGGTAATGTAGTCTATAGCCCCAAGTTTGAGGCCAGCAATGCGGTCATCCCGATCACGACGCTCAGTGACAAAGATAACCGGTAGCCGGCTGGTGCGCAGGTCATCTTGCAGGCGTTTTCCGACTTCAAAGCCATCAATATCCGGGAGGCGAACGTCTAGTAAAATCAAATCCGGTGGATGTTGCCGACACTTGTCCAGCGCCTCGTATCCGCTAGCGGCTGTGACTATTCGATAGCCCTGCGCCTCGAAATACACGCGCAGCATTTCGGACGTGTCGTTATCGTCTTCGACGATGAGGAGCGTGTGCTTCATATTCATTTTGCTCTCGATGAGAATAATGCCCAAATGAGGCGACAATAAAAGTGCGGCCAGCCGTCGTACCCGGCGTTAAAATCGCGAAGCTGCGTTAATTCAACGGATCCTTGAAAATATCGAACCGGCAATACTCGTCACCACGCGCGTGACATTCGAATTCTTCAACCCGGAAATCCTTGCCGCCACCCACCCAGCGCAACCCCTCCTGCAAGATACCGACCGCGCCGTAGCAGATGGGGTGGTCACTGGTTCGCCCCCAGCAGACGGGGCACTTGCAGATGGTATAGACAAAGCGATCTTTTTGTTCTTCGACCTCACTGCGTTGATCACTGAACTTGGTAAAGGTTTCAGCCATGGCCCGCACGCCGACTTTGAGCTTGGTGCCCAGAGGGATTATCTTAAACGCCAGTTCCGACACGCCAGCCAAAGCGCCAAACTTAGAAACCCCATCCGCAAAGGCAGCACGGCCCGCCCGCAAAGCGAGCCCGCGTCCTCCCCGTGGCCCGTACATATCGTCAATGGCCTGTCCCAAGGCGCCGAACTCGGCAAAGTCAAACTCACGATTCAGGTTCTGAGGTGGATAGTTGTCTATCAGGTGTTTCAGCTTTGCCAGGTTGAGGACGGCATTGACACCATTCTTGCCCATCACCTCTTCCATAGCTTCTAAATAAATACGTCCCATCAGGTTGGGATAGTAAAGTCCGCTTTTGTCACCTGTCACGTTTTGCACCTCCGGATGTATAGTGACTGGGCGCCCCTTTTGGATCAAACAATCTTCGCCAGTTCCCCGGCTGCTCGTTTCATATCGAGAAACAGCAAGCCGAGCTTGGCCTGCGAGCGGGCCAGAGCGGTCAGCACCGCCTCTTCGCCTACCGACATCAAGATGACAAAGCCACCTTCGCCCCGAATATAAACCTGATCGAGGATACCACGTCCTAGTTCGCTGGCAATCCGCTCCCCCAACGATAACATTGCCGCCGACATCGCCGAGACGCGATCCTCCTCGACGTCGGCAGGGAGTGATGAGGCCATCGTCAGTCCGTCCACACTAACCACGGCCGAAGCCTCAATATCGGGGCTACTTACTTGCAGGTCCTTCAGGCAGGCGATCATTCTCTCGGTGCGAGTTCGTTCGGCCATTATAGCTCCACCTTACTTGATTAGAACGGGAAACAATCGGGGAATTGTCCCTTTCTCACGAAGCAACCAAGGTAAGAATAAATGCGCAGCACCAATTGCGTAGGAACACGGACAGGCTGTTTAAATAAACATAGGCGCAGTATACCACAGATTCCATGCAATTGACAAATGAATTTCGGAAGGACATGTGTCTAATTCTCGCTCAGAGTAGATCAAATTCCGAGGAGCCAGCATCCTCAGAGGCGGGATGACACCCCATCTCAGGCGTTGGCTCCTTAAGATTTGAATCTATAGATGCTCATCAGGCAAAAGTCTCATAGCCGGCCGCTGGCAGGAACAGTTGAATTACGCATCAAGCAAAAATGGCGTTGAAAGTAGCAGCATCAATAGTCTCTTCGCGCACCAACCGCTCGGCGATTTGGGTCAATTTGTCGCGATTGGCAACCAGAATCCGCCTGGCAGTTTGGTAGGCCTCGTCCATCAGACGTCTCACCTCTCTGTCAATTTGACGCGCGACCTCTTCACTGTAGTTTCGCTGCTCGCTGAGCTCACGCCCCAAGAAGATCAACTCTTCTTTTTCGCCAAAAGTCAATGGGCCCAATTTTTCGCTCATCCCGTATTGAGTGACCATAGCCCGTGCCAGCTTGGTGGCTCGTTCCAGGTCGTTACTGGCACCGGTGGTCACATCGCGGAAGATAATCTCCTCAGCGACGCGACCGCCGAGCAATGCCGCCAAATCGGCCTTGAATTTGTTGCGATGGCGCAGATAACGATCTTCCTCAGGGATTGTCATCGTGTAGCCTCCGGTCATACCTCGGGCTACGACGGAAACCTTATGAACCGGGTCACAATCGGGCAGCATTTTCATCACCAGAGCATGCCCTGCCTCGTGATGGGCAATGATCTGCTTTTCCTCATCGGTGATCACACGACTCTTTCGCTCTGGCCCGGCGATGATCTTTTCGATGGCCTCCTCGAATTCAGACGTCTCAATGACCTTCTTATTGCGACGCGCGGCCAGGATGGCAGCCTCGTTCACCAGGTTCTCAATGTCGGCCCCCACGAAGCCGGGAGTTTGCCTGGCAATGATCTCCAGGTCTACTTTGGGGCCGACAGGCTTGCCACGCACGTGGACTTCCAATATCTTCTTGCGCCCATTCCAGTCAGGCCGATCCATCACGACCCGCCGGTCAAACCGACCCGGACGCAACAACGCCGGGTCCAGAATATCGGGCCGGTTGGTCGACGCCACCACGATCACGTTCGTGTCCGTGTCAAACCCATCCATCTCCACTAGAATCTGGTTCAACGTCTGCTCCCGCTCGTCGTGACTGCCGCCCAGTCCCGCGCCCCGGTGCCGCCCCACCGCGTCGATCTCGTCCACAAACACGATACACGGACTGTTGCGCTTGGCCTGGTCAAACAGGTCCCGCACCCGGCTGGCCCCCACCCCGACGAACATCTCTACAAACTCACTGCCCGAGATGCTGAAGAAGGGCACCCCCGCCTCGCCCGAAACCGCTTTGGCCATTAGCGTCTTGCCGCAGCCGGGAGGGCCCACCATCAGCACCCCTTTGGGGATGCGGGCGCCCAGGGAGATGAATTTCTCCGGCTCGCGCAGGAACTCCACTACCTCCGTCAGCTCTTGCTTGGCCTCGTCGGCGCCGGCCACGTCGTCGAAGGTGACGGTCGGCTTGTCGCCGGTGAACATGCGCGCCCGGCTCTTGCCAAAGCTGAGCGCCTGATTGCCGGCGCCCTGAGCCTGTCGAAAGATGATAAAGAAGAAACCGCCAATCAGTATCAACGGCAAAATCGCACTGAAGATGGTCAACCAACCACCCCACCAGCTAGCGGGCGCAACCTCGACCTTAATCTTCTGCAGATTCTCTTTGCTGACTCCCAAGCGTCCCAGCGTTTCGACGACATCCAGGCCAGGTTCCTTATGGGACACCAACTTCTTTCCATCATTTAACACAACGTCAAGGCTGTCTTCTTGTACGATGATTTTTTGTACTTGCCCCTGTTGCGCCAATTCAGCCACCTGGGTGATGGGTACTGTTTCAGGCGTTTCGGTCTGCCTGAAGAACATAGCATATAGAAACGTCGCAATCATCACCAGCAAGACTAAATAAAGGACTCTTGACCATTTCATCTCTTAAACTACCCTCTCTACCCTGCTCACAGCAGGCACTTCAATCTAACCCCAAACAGTAAAGAATACCGCCTCTGCCGCCTGCTGTGCAAGGGATTCGGAGGTACAGACAGGCTCAGTTTGATAGGTATTTAGCCATGCAAAGTTTACCACGAGGCAAGAAGCGTGTCAAAATGGGGAGATTATTTGCGCTATACCCTACCAGATGGTACAATGCGCAGCGCTGCCATGGCGCGGCAACGGGCAGGCGAGTACGCTGACTGGAGAGTAACTACTCCGGTACCCTTGCGAAGGTTGCGAATCACCTGGCTAACAGGGCAGTTTTCGGTAGGCCAAGGCATTTTCGCTCTGAAAACTCTCACCAAACCTTCGCAAGGGTTATCTGGCCTGAGTAGTTACACTGGAGATTTGTATGGAAGCATTCGAACACCAATTGGTAGCCTTCCTCGAGCAGCTCTTCCACGCCATCAACTGGGGGGGGGTAGTGATCATTATGGCGCTGGAAAGTGCCAACATCCCCATCCCCAGCGAGGTAACCATGCCGCTGGCCGGTTGGTTTCTGGCCGAAGCCCAAGGCAAAAGTATGTGGTATGCAATTCTGGCAGGTGGTTTTTATGGCGCCATGGGCTGCACCATCGGCTCAATCGCCAGCTACGCATTGGGAGCTTACGGTGGACGCCCCTTCCTCGAACGCTACGGTAAGTACCTGCTTATCACTCGTCACGACCTGGAAAAAGCCGACCACTGGTTTGATCGGTGGGGCAATCGGGCCGTTTTTATCTCTCGTCTGCTGCCCATTGTGCGCACCTTTATTTCCTTCCCGGCAGGCGTGATGCGCACGCCTTTCTCCACCTTTACCTTGTATACCTTTGTCGGATCCTTCATTTGGTGCGCTGCGTTGGCCCTGGGGGGTTATATGTTCGGCGCGAACTGGCAACAACTACGCGCCATCATGCGCCCCTTCGACATCCCCATTGCCCTGGTCATCCTGGGCGCTGGCGCGTGGTATATTTACCACCACGTCAAGAATTTTCGGGAAGCCAGCAACATAGCAGCCAACGAAGGCACCGATTGATTCCCTCGGCTGCTTCCCCTGGCATTACATTATTCTTTTGTTAAACACAGAGCCAGATTTCATGGATGGGGACCTGCGAGAAATCGTAGGTCCTTTTGCCCATAGACCCCCGGTCTGTCAGGGTATGTACTATTTTACCACAATTCGGGCGTGAATAGCGTAAATTTTCCGTGAATTTTAGCAGACTTAAAAATAGCAAAAGATGGCGCAAAATAAATGCCAAAATATGATATAATGAAAGTAGCATCACCAGCATAATACCATCAATAAGTCGGATGGTATGAAAGATGGAAGTTACTTTGTTTTTCGCTGCTCCAGCTTAAAAACCCTTGAACCTACCCAAAAAGTATGATATACTTTCGATAGTCCAATACCGATTCCCCATCTCCCTCCAAACACAGATCAAAGTCGTTACATAGCACAAAGGAATCGGCCATGATTGCGTGCCCCGCCATTGCGGATGCAGAAAGCGGTAACCGTC
This sequence comes from Anaerolineales bacterium, assembly GCA_024643945.1. Next base: position 777 of record JAHELX010000181.1, on the reverse strand, counting down.
CGGCGCACGACGCCCTGGGACAGTTGCCGCTTTCTGCTTTTAACAGGCATCCGAACCACAGTATTTTCGCCATCCCGCTACTGGACTACTTTATCATCTATGCTCCCCTCCATAACCTGGCCGCCCTGGTGGACCGCCCGGCTGTAGTGCGCTTGCGGGACAGCCTGCTGTTCGGAAAAAATGGCGGAGAAGGAAAGCTGAACGAGATTCTCCACATCTTAAAAACCGGGGCCGAGCCGGCGCCATCGCCCAAGCAAGGGGACCTGGCGCCGGCTTTCCTGGGATTGCTGCCCACCCGGGGCTGCAACCTCTCCTGCCGGTATTGCGGCTTCATGACCTCTGATGAATCCAACAAAGTGATGGACCTGAAGTTAGCGCGAGGTGCGGTGAACTGGTACATGGGCCTGCTCAGCAAGGCGGGCGTGCGCGATGCCGAAGTTCACTATTTTGGCGGGGAGCCATTCTGTGTGGAAGAGGTGTTGGACCTGACCGTCCACCTAGCGCGGCTCAAGGCTGAGGAGGCTGGGTGTACGGTTCGCTTCGAGGTGGCGACGAACGGGGTCTTTAGCGAGGAACGTTGTCGGTGGGCGGCGGACAACCTCGACACTGTTGTATTATCGCTGGACGGTCCAGCAGACATCCATGATCGACATCGGCCTTATAAGAGCGGAGGGGGTAGCTTCGAGAAAGTGGCCCGCAGCGCCAGGATTCTATCCGAAGGCAGTGCAGCTCTCTATTTCCGCGCCTGTGTCACCGCCGAGACAGCGGGTAGGATGC
>JAHELX010000882.1 GCA_024643945.1 Anaerolineales bacterium | reverse complement strand
AGCCTGGGGTTTATGAAGGTTCAAAAATTATCCGGGTAACACGGCAGAAGCCCCACAGAGGTCCTTTCCCGAGCGCCGGAAAAGAGCCAGTGCCAGGCCAGTTTTTCTGATGAAATCTACCCAGCACCGCCTGCCTGTGCCCCGATAGGGGTATTCTACGGCGGTGCGGCCTATGCATCGATTACCCGTCTAATTGCTTAAGCTATGTGAACCCCAGGCGAGGGCTCACCCGATAGGTGCCAGGCACTTTGCAAATGCCTGGCACCTTACTGGAAAAGCGTTGTAGTTAATGGTATTCTGTCCTAACCTGTCGACACGAGAGAGCCGCACGCTACGGCCTGCGGCCCTCTCTCTCGGCGTTGCTTGGTTGCCTTAGTAGTCCGTCTCCTTGATGTAGGTTCTCATCACGCCATCTTTCGGCATCAGCTTATCCGGGCGCATCATCTCATTGTCCTCGTGGTCCAGGATGTGGCAGTGCCAGACGTAGTCGCCCCCGCTGGGGTCGAAGGGATAGTACAATTCATTGACATCCAGATCCGTCGCCAGGCTGGTCGGCGCCCAGCGCACGGCGATGCGCGTCACCTGGCCGGGATACGTGATCACGGTGTCCTTCCAGCCTGCCTCCTGAGGCAGTGGCGGCTGCGCGCGACCTTGGAGATAGGGTCCAACGGCCGGATTCCCGCCAACAGCGCCATCGGCATTGGGCGTGTTGTACGGATTAGGCGGGCCAAAGCCTCCGATGAACACGCCGCCTGGATAAGGCAGTCCGGTCATTGGATCGATCTGAACGCTGGCCGGGAAGGCCGCATTGTAGACCCCGTTGTACTTGTTGACATTAAAGTTCTGGCGGTTGATCAACTGGAACTGGACCAGGTGGAGGTGGATGGGATGGGCGTCGGCGGTCAGATTGATGATCTCCCACACCTCGGTCTGACCCTCTTGGGGCATCTCGGTGAGGTAGTTGCCGATACCGTCGTTCGTCGAGTCAGGAATGGCTACCCTATCCCCGGTGTCGGGATCTTCCCGCATCCCGTCCCATTTGGTGTTGTTGACCAGCACCTCCAGCGGCCCGCCAGGCCCCATTACCTCGTTGAGCGTCAGCTGCCGGGTCTTCTGCGCTGACACGCCGGCGGCCAGTGTCCCGGCTACGGGATCGACCAGGCGAACCATCGGCTGGCGCAGCGGGGTGCCGCTGGCCGGGTCGTAGCTGGAATCGGTGGCAGGTGCCGAACCCACCCTGAACTGCATGATCCGCCCCAGGGTCGAACCCTGCGGCGGCGCGCCCTTGGGGAAGGGCGTGCGGCCGGTGTTGCGCAAGATCAGGGTGCCTGAGAAGTTGGGATTGGCGGCCAGCCACGTCGGGTCGTTGAAGTCGATGATCACGTCGTAGCGCTCGCCGGGCATCATCACCAGCTTGTCGTTGGGCTTCACGTTGGGGTCGATCTTGACCGGCGTGTCCAGGTATCCGCCGTCAGTGCCAATGACCCACATGGGCGGCCCATTGACCTTGGTCACCGGATCGGTCAGGAACATCTCGTAGGTGCGGGCGTTGGAGCCGTTCAGGAAGAGGAAGCGGTAGCGCTTGCGCTCGACGTTCAGGAAGGGCCAGGTCTTGCCGTTGACGACGATGGTGTCGCCGACCAACTCCGGGATCCAGAAGGGATGCTCGGGGTTGATGCCGGCGTTGGGGAAGTAGAGCTGGCCGTTGACGTCGAACGAGCGGTCCTGGATCACCAGCGGGATGATGTCCGCAGGCCCAGGCAGATTGGCCGGGGGTGGGTTGACGACGGAATCGGTGATTAAATAAGCGCCTGCCAGGCCGGCGTAGACGTTCAGGCGCGTAACGCCCAGGGGGTGAGGATGGAACCAGATCGACGCCGCTTCCTGGCTGTTGGGATAGCGAAAGATGGCACTGTTGCCCCCGCCGCCGAGCCCGGCATAGTAGGCAGCTCCATGGTAATTGCCGTCGCTGGTATACCAGGCATCGGGCCCGCCGTCGATCTCGGCCGGCACCTCGCCGCCGTGCAGGTGGGTCACGTCGGGGATGGGGCCGGCGTAGTGCAGCGCACAGTCACCTGTCGGCGCCTGGCCAGGCACGATACTGTGCGCGCACATGTTGGGCATGCCCTGATAGAGCGGGTCGGCCCAGTGCAAGGTCTGGTCGGTGGACTGCGTCCATGCCAGCACATTGCTGCCAGCGGTGTCGCCCAGGCCGTTGACCCACTTGATCTGGGTCGGGGTGCCGCGCTCAGCAACGATGACCGGCCCGATGTAGGAAGCACGGGCAGCTTGAGTGGGTTGCAGATAGCCCCACACATATGTGCCGGTGTAGGTGCCGGCGGCCGGGACGAAGGTCGACGGCATCACCGGGGCCTGGAACTCTTTGGAGTGCAGCTCGATCTGGCCCGTGCCAGCGATGATGACATCCAGGCCGGGCAATGGGTCCACAAACTGCGGGATGGCGCTGCCGGGCAGCGGAGTTTGTGCTGCCTGAAGGTAAGGGCCAGCAAGGGCACGCTGCACGTCCAATTGCCAGGGCACCAACATCCCGGCCCCAGCGGCAGCACTCAATTTCAAAAATTGTCGTCGGTTTAACATTGGCCTTGTCTCCTTCTAGTATCTTTAAACTTCTCTCCCGCCACCGCCAGGGGATTCGCCCGGCAGCGGCCTTACGAATTCACCAACTTGTACTCCATC
>JAHELX010000180.1 GCA_024643945.1 Anaerolineales bacterium | reverse complement strand
CAAGCTTATCCCGGGCTTCTTTAGTCAATCCAATGTTCCATGGGACGTAAGGGGGGCGTTTCCCATCAAGTACCAACTTGACGACTTCTCGCTTTGTCATCCTGTCATCTCACGTAACTGCTCAGTCTCCTGCAGGTTCGGGCAAACGCCAAAGCAGAAAGCCCACTCAATACAACCTGCCCCGTGGGGGGCTTTCCCCTGTGCAGCCCCGTGGGGGGCTTTCCCCTGTGCAGCCCCGCGGGGGGCTTCGCTCGGGACCATCGGGCGCTCGGGACCATTGGGTGCTCCGGGAGGCTAGGCTTAGTGATTACTATTGACCATAGACATGGGTATAGCGATGATGCAACTTCTCCACGTCTTCTGGCAGGATCTCGTCCGGCTGCCCTATTTGTAGCGCGATCCAGACAGTGCGCGCCACGTCCTCTACCATGACGGCAGCTTTGACTGCTACTTTTGCGGTGGGGCCAACGGTGAAAACACCATGGTTCTTGAGGAGCACAGCCGGAGAGTTGCCGATGGACTCCACCACTACCCGGCCAATATCCTCACCTCCGATAAGCGCAAATCCCCCGCATGGGATGGGACCTCCGAACTCATCCGCAATGGCGGTCAGGTAGACCGGGATTGGCCGCCCCACGGCAGCAAAAGCTGTCGCGTAAGGGGAATGGGTGTGGACCACGCCCTTGACATCCGACCGGTGGCGGTAAATGTAGAGATGGCTGGCTGTGTCAGATGAGGCCTTCAGCTCACCTTCCACACGATTGCCATCCAGGTCTACGACTACCATATGCTCCGGGCGCAGATCTTCGTAGCGTATGCCCGATGGCTTGATGACCACGTAATCCGTCTCCGGATCCCGCGCGCTGACATTGCCACTGGTCCAGGCAGTCAGGTTATTCTTGGGCAACTCCAGGTGCAGTTGCCAAACTTCCTCACGTAGTGATTCTAGCAAGTTTCCTACCTCCTTAATGCGTAAAACGTAAAACGTGATACGTGACAATTACGTATCACGTTTTACGTTTTACGCTTTACGCATCACGTTTCCCAAGAACGCCTACGCATAAAGCTACGACGAATTAGCCAATATCTCAGCCCGGAGCGCCTTGAGGCGCTTCATCACGTCGTTGGCTCCCCGCCCAAAGTAGTCGTGCAAGGTGACGTACTCGGCATATAACTGATCGTAGGCCGCCTTGTCCTCCGCAATGGGATGGTAAGCTTCGTCCCGCAGGCGCGCCATGTGCTTGCTGGCCTCCAGGATGGAGTCGTAGCCTCCCGCCTCCTTGCCGGCCGCCACTGCGCCGTGCATAGCCGACCCCAGTGCACCTCCCTGGCTAGTATCAGCGATGTGAATGGGACGGCCGGTGACGTCGGCGTAAATCTGCATCAGCAGCTTGTTTCGGTCAGGCAACCCACCTGTGGCCACAATCTCGTTGACCGGTACGCCGTTGCCCTCGAGGGTCTCAATGATAATGCGAGTCCCATAAGCAGTAGCCTCGATCAGCGCCCGATAGATCTCCTCTGGCTTGGTAGCCAGTGTCGCCCCCAATAACATGCCGGTCAGATCCACATCCACCAACACACTGCGGTTGCCGTTCCACCAGTCCAACGCTAGAAGGCCGCTCTCCCCCGGCTGCAAGCGCGCCGCCTTCTCCTCTAGCAGCCGGTGAATGTCGAGACCCCGTGCTTTAGCTTCCTGTTCATATGCACCTGGCACACAATTCTCTGCAAACCAGGCGAAATGATCTCCCACACACGACTGCCCTGCCTCATACCCGAAGAAGCCAGGCACAATGCCATCCTCCACATAGCCACACATGCCGGGCACAGTGCGTTCCTCGGTACCCAGCACCATATGGCAGTTGGAGGTACCCATAATGATCACCATCCGCCCCGGCTGGGTGACGGTGGCTGCCGGGACAGAGACGTGGGCATCCACGTTGGCGATGGCTACCGCAGTGCCCGGCTTCAGCCCGGTCCAACGCGCCGCCTCCTCAGTCAACCCGCCGGCCTTCACTCCCAATGGGTAGATGTCACGGGACATCTTCTCGTCAATAATGTGCTCCATACGGGAGTCCAACGCCCTGAAGAACTCATTCGGAGGGAATCCTTCTCGCTTCGACCAGATGGCTTTGTATCCTGCCGTGCACGCGTTGCGCTTCTCTACGCTGGTGAGTTGCCACACCACCCAGTCGGCCCCCTCAATCAGTCGCTCGGCCGCCCCATACACCTCCGGCGCCTCGTCCAAAATCTGCCACGCCTTGGGAAAGAACCACTCGGAACTGATCTTGCTCCCGTAGCGATCCAGAAAGGTATACCCCAATTCACGTGCGATCTCGTTCAGCTTGTTGGCCTCGGGCTGAGCTGCGTGGTGCTTCCACAACTTGACCCAGGCGTGGGGGTTGGCCCGCCATTCGGCCAGGAAGCAGAGGGGGGTGCCATCCGCCTTGGTGGGCAGCATCGTGCAGGCGGTGAAGTCGATACCCAGGCCGATCACATCTTCAGGATCGACACCGCTCTTTTTAAGAACAGCCGGAATGGCCTGTTTGAACACCTCCAGATAGTCGTTCGGGTCTTGCAGAGCCCAGTCGGGTTCCAGCCGAACGCCGCTCTCCGGGAGTTTCTCGTCTATGACGCCGTTCGCGTAGGTGTGGACAGCGGTAGCAATCTCTTGCCCATCAGCCACGTCGACCAACACCACCCGTCCAGACTCGGTGCCGAAATCTACGCCAATCGCGTATTTACGGTCGCCCATGTCAACCTCCTGTGAATGTGAATTGCAGGTTCAATCGTATCCTTATGAAACCTCCAGGATAGCCGGCCGCAGAACGGGCTCCGCCTGCTCCTCGACGTCGACGGACAGCGTGGGCCAACCGGGTATGGAGGTCAAGACTTCATTGCCATCTTCGGCGACGAGTATGGTATCTTCTGACTTGGTGCCAGTGATAGAGGGATTCCAGGCATAGACCTGGCCAACCGAAACCAGGTCCGTTAAGTCAGGCGTGGCCACGTATTCCCGTGCCTCGTAGCCGGCCGGCCCACCTTGATGGTGTAGCTGCCACTCGTCAGCGAAGCCTGTTTCGGCATAAGCTGCCGTGGCCCGCTCGAAGATATCGCTCAACGCACGACCGGGGCGGGTAGCAGTGATGAAGGTCGCATCCACCCGGGCTACCGCCTCCATTTTGCGCCGGAGCTCGTCCGGCAGGGAGCCAAAGTGAACCAGGCGGGTGATGGAGCAGACCAATCCCCAACGCCGGCCACACAGCACCAGCATTACATAGCGATCGAGTTCCTTATCGGTAGGTAGCGGGTGCCGGAAGGAGAAGACGCGCTCGTCAGTGGCGATCAGGTTGACGATGGGCTGAGCACCGCGCTTCTGCGCCTCGTGGGCCAGCAGCCCGGCAATTTGATACTCGGTCTGGCCGGGACGGACAGCACGTATTGCACTATCCATTGCCTCGGCACAGAGGCGGCTCAGCGTTCGGAAGCGCTCCACCTCTTCAGGGCTGAGGTTGGCCCGAAGACGAGCCATCTCGGCCGAAAGATCGGTTGCACCAGGATAAGGTCCATCGGCGCCAAGCTTCAAGCCGCGAGTTAGCTCCCTTACTGCGTCGTGTGTTTGGTACCAGGGCGCAACGCGAAACTCCCAGCCCTGATCTGACAATTTTTCTTCCTGTTCCAGACGCGTGGCCTCTATGTTATTGGTGAGCAGATAGCGGCCGGTCGGCGTGATGACCAACGTGGCCGCACCATCGGTTGTCGCCGTATTGACATACGAGGCTGCGCCGCAGGTAGCCCAGGCAAAGCTGCTCACCCGCTGGAGGAGCACGGCATCCAGGCCTCTCCCCGCAAGCAGAGCTCGCATTCGATGCAACTTGTCATTGAACTCGCGCATTTAGATTATTCCTTTCCGCATAACGGGACTTTGGCCATTTTAGGTTAAACAGAGATACACTTGCCCAGGGGAAGCAAGCGACTTGGTCTGATTTGAAGGTTTGTCGTGTTCTATAGGGTAGAGTGGGGGGCGATTGAGGCATCCTCAATCAGCTCATCGTTGATAATCTCGACAGCCCATCTGGCTGCCTGCGCTACCACGTCCGTACACTTGTCCTCGTGTGCGCCAGCAGCCTCAAATGCCTCGCGCTCGGTTGAATCGCGCAGATCAAACGCCCGCCCCATCTGATGACGATGGATCTCGTGGCAGTTGATAGTGCCATAGCGTTGGAGATAACGTTCACGCAGCCGTTGTGCCATAGCAAACGTGCGATACTTGTTTTCGCGATCCCCGTCGAATTCTTCACGCCGTCGCGGGTAGATCGTCCCAAAAGCCAGCACCGCGCCCGTCAGCGCCGAACATGTCGCGTCGCCCGCCAAACCTATTCCGCCTGACAGCCCGGTTGCAGCCTCAAAGACAGGCTCGCTGAACCGACCTAGCGTTTCCAGCACCGCCGCCAGTGTGCATTGCCCACATCCGTGATAAACCTTTTCGTATTTGAACCCCAGTTCATACGCTTGCTGGGCAGCATTGGCCCCTTTCTCTTCCAACGCCAGGCGCTGGTAGGCCTGCACGATCGCCTCGATCAGGTCCAATTCCGCTTCGGTCAGGCCGCATATTTCGCGCACCGCAGCCGGCAAGCCCAAAGTGGCGATACGCTGCTGTATATAGGCAGTCCCGGGGTCATCTGAATCATCGAAGCGCAGCCCCGCCGCGATAGCACGCACCAGGTGCCTGGGCTGAATATCATGTTTACGCGCCAGCAAAGCCGGGCCGGTCAGCCGGTCCTCGCGCTTAAGCTTGCGCCGCGGGTCGGCACCCAGACGCCTGACCGTGTCCCCCAGGATGGGGTTGCTTGTTTGTGTCACAACATTGTCTATCCAGCGTGCCATCTCGTCGGCGGTAAAGCCATATTCGGCCTGCAACGCACAGCTCACCTCGTGGAGCGCGCCTTCGGCCCCTGCTCGTACTTCAGGGTCAGCCACACATTCCACGACCAGATTGTACCCGCGCGGGGCACCCAGGTAGGCTAACGCCGCCTGAAACATGTTGTAAGTATAGAGTTTTCGCGTCTCTTCGGCGCGCATATCATCCACCAGACGAAGTCCAGACACCTGCGGAATTTCGCCTTTGAAGGCATGGCGATCAGCCGGAAGTTCTGGATAGCCATTGGTCCAGACCAGCAACGGCTCACGCCGACGCAGTTGGACCGGAGGCTCGGTCACGATTCGAATCACCAACGTCTCGACGATGCCGACGTGCGAGTTCACGTACTCCCGAGATTCAGGGGGCAATGCATCTTGAAGCAAAGCCCAAAACTGAGGTCCCGCGTGGGCCAGATTGGTGCATAGAACAATGTCGAGGGGTGCACTGGGTCGCTGTGCCTGGCGACGTACCAGCCCTGGCGCCAATTGCCGAGTCACCTGGGCAAAATGTTGAGGATATACGGCTACCGCCAGGATATCGGCTGCCGCAACCGCCGCTGCGATTTGATCCGCTTGTGCTGTGGACAACGCAGTATAGCCCTCGATTACTACGTCCTGTCGCCGTTCGGCATTTTCAGCCCGCACCACAGTATAACGACCTGCCACGCCAAGTTGAGCAATCAACGTGGGTGATTCGTCCACCAGAACTATGTGGTAACCGGCGGTGTGGAACAAGTCTGCCACGAACCCACGCCCGATTTTGCCGGCGCCCCAGATGACGATCGTTTTCTGTGTCATCCTTATCAATACTTCCCGTATTGGAGGGCCGTCTCGAAGGCAGCGACGATGTTTTCCGGGGGCACAAGGGCCTGGATATTGTGGACCGCAGCAAAGACAAACCCCCCGTCAGGTGCCAGGTCATCAATGCGCCGCTTGACTTCGTCGGCAACTTCCTCGGGCCGGCCGAAAGGCAACACATGCTGAGTATCGACCCCACCGCCCCAGAAGACAATATCCTGGCCGTACTCCTTCTTGAGGCGACTGGTATCCATACCCCGTGCCGAAACTTGTACCGGGTTGAGAATGTCGAAACCCAGTTCGATCAGATCTGGGATCAAATCAAAAACAGCGCCGCAGCTGTGATAGTAGATTTTTGCGTCTGTCTTGTGCTTGATCGCCTCTACCAGGCGTCGTTGTTTGGGCTTGACCATCTTGCGATAGACATCAGGCGCAATAAGCCAGCCATTCTGACCACATACATCATCCCAATAGGTGAAAACCTGAAGATATTCCCCTAGCTGCTCCAGATAGTTGCTGCAAGACTCGATATAGATATCCGTAATCTGGCCCATCAAGCGATCGGCGAATTGCGGCTCGGAAACCAAAGCCATGAAGAAGTTTTCCAGGCCCATAGTTCTGGCCGGTTGCTCGAAGATGCCGCCGCCGATGACCGCGCTGCCTACCAGCGCATAATCTGTTTCCTGGTAGAGATGCCTGGCCTGTTCGCGAAGTTGGGCGTTATACTCTGGGGGATCAGGCTGTGGCCAGGCATAGTTATCCAGTGCCCGCATTGTGGCCACCTTAATCGGAAAATCCACCCAGTCGAAATACAGCCCTCCCTCTTTGGGCATATGCAACTTGGAGCCCCAGCGATCAATGAAGGCATAGTAATCGCCTTCCTCAAAAATGTCCACGTCCGCTGCGGTGGCGGCCGGGAGCTGGACCATGCGAAAATCTACATCAAAACGCTCCAGAAGTGCCTCATCAAGGTAAGGCAATTGCTGGACGTAATCCGCCATCTTGATCTCTTCTAAGTCCATCCCCAGGTACTTTTTGAACTCAATGTAAGCATTTTTGTGGATGGAAGAGCAAATACTCCCGCCCAGATCAATAGGGATACGGTCTGGCTCTTTGTGATTCAGGGCCAGCATGACCCGTTCCCGAGAGTTCATATGTTTCACCTCCTGCCGCTGCGCTAAATGAAACCATGAAATTTCTCCGGCATATTTCGCGGTAGGGGCGAGGTGACTTCGCCCCTACATCCCGGAATTAATATGTGATTCTACTTAGATAGAACTGTAGGGCGTTTGCGTGATGGTATTGACCATCGCCCAGAAGTTTTCCAGGGGTGTGTCAAGCTGCACGTGATGCGTCGGCCCTATGATCAACCCCCCATTCTTACCCAGCGTTCTTAAGCGCGCTATTACCTCTCTTTCCACATCGGCTGGTGTGCCGAAGGGTAAGGTACGCTGCTCATCCATTGAACCCCAAAAGCACAATTTATCTCCAAACTCCTTTTTTACCCTTTCAGGCTCCATCGACCTGGGTTGAATCGGATTAAGGACATCCAGTCCGATTTCAATCAGGTCTGGAATGATGGGGTAAATGAGCCCATCCGAATGATAGGCTACTTTTAGCTCCGGATTGATGCTTTTCAGGGTGGAAATAAATGCAGCCATACGTGGTTTGAAGAATCGACGCCAGGTAGCGGGGGAGATGAGCATCCTGTTCTGGGCACCCACGTCATCACCTGTCCAAATCATGTCGACACCCATTTCTACCAGCTTCCTGGCAGCGGTGAGGTGATACTGAAACGGAATGTCGAAGAGCCTTTCGATGAAATCGGGGTTGAGCGCCAAATCCATCAGGGTTTTCTCGTAGCCCCTGAGTGCCCAGGCGGTTTCAAAAATCGTCGTGACCGTAACACCTACAATCCAGTGTTCATCCTTGTATTCTTCGATCAGCCTCTCTGCTTCAGCATATAACTCGGGGCAGTTCGGGTCAGGCGCTTGATATGCGTCTATGGCCTGGTCATCCGCCAGAGGATGACCCACCATTTCGGTATAGTGACCTTTACCGAATCTTGTTTCATAGGCGACGTTCTTCCATGTGATGCCCCATTCATCGGTGTAGGTCTCTCCATCCTCACTGTATGTTTCAGTGGCATAATATGAATTGGCCCATCCCACAGAGGTTAAAAGCATATCTTCATCTAAAGCACGCTCCAAGACATACGTATTGCCACCGCCATGAGGGTTATGGATATCTTCGTCCGTCAGTCCCAGATCGTGCTTAAGCCGGGAGGCAAACTCGGGGGTGAAGCTGACCTGCATGGGGCAGCGGTCGGGCCGCTCGTGGTGGAGGGCCATCAGCACCCGCTCGCGATGTTTCACGGTTGCCCCCTTTACACCAGCCGCCTCCTTAGCAGGGCCTGCAGCGAAACGGAGACGACGATGATCAAACCGTAGATGACCTGCGTCCAATATCCGGTCAAGCCCACGGCGACGATGCCGGGGTTGATAATATTGATGATGAAGGATGCCACAAACGTTCCGAAGATAGTTCCCGTGCCACCAAAGACCGAGGTACCGCCCAGGAACACGGCAGCCAGAGTATTCAGCAAATAACCTCCGCCTATTGTGGGCCAGAAGAACAACAGGTCCAGGCTCTGGATGCAGCCGGCAAAGGCAGCCGTCACCCCGACGATGGCAAAGACCGTTATCTTGATGCGGTCCACGTTAACACCCATCAGCCGGGCACTGTCCACGTTATCGCCGACGAGATACACGTGCGCGCCGAAGCGGGTGCGGTTCAAAAGGAACCACATGGCAATGGCAATAGCGATCATCCACAGGAACTGCATGGGCAGCACACCGCCGATCCTGCCTACCAGGGCATGGTACAGGAACGTATTGCTGACTGCCGTGAGACCCTGCCCTTGCGCGTTCGTGACCAGGATCACCGCACCGGCCCAGAAGAAGGATGTCCCGAGCGTTGTGACCAGCGAGGGGATGCCGATCCTGACCACAATGTAGCCGTTCAACCAGCCGGCGAACAGTCCCGCCAGGAGACAGGCGATGAAACTCAGATAGATACTACCGGTCGCCAGGAACACAAGATCGAAGCCGGTCATACCCCACGCCATGATCGAGGGGAAGGAAAGATCTATCTCGGCCGCGATGATCACGAACGTCAAAGGCAGGGCGATCAGAGCGAAGTAGGGCGTGGTGATCATGAGCGCATTGTAGATGTCGTACCTCATAAAAACCTTGGGTGCCCCGATCACGAACAAAAGCCAGATGAACAGGGCAACGAAAACGATGCCGATCTGCAGGGCATTCCAGCGTGCCCACCTGGCTATCCCGCTTCTTCTCGCGGCGGGCGATATGGGCTTTTCGGCTTCAGCAGTTGAATCCATTTAACTCCTCTCCATTTCCATCACGCTGGTTGATCCTTGACTTCGAGCTTTCCCGTCTGAGCAACAAGCTGCAACTGGTCAATCAGTTCATCGAGCGTGAGTTCACCCTTCATGAATTGACCCGCGACCCTGCCCCGGTCCAAAACCACAATCCGGTCGGCGACAGGATAGACGTGAAAGATATTGTGGTCAATAAAGATGGCAGACTTGCCTGCACTCTTGATGCCGGCGACGAATTCCAGGCATTTCTTGGTCTCGGAAAGAGATAAGCCCATGGTAGGCTCATCGAGAATGATGAGTTCAGCCTTGAAATAGAGGGCGCGCGTGATGGCCACGCCCTGGCGTTCGCCGCCGGAAAAAGTCTTGACGACGGACCCGGGCGTGACGGCAGCCGATGTGAAGCCCATGGCGGTCTGCATCAGTTTGCTGGTTTCCTCGTGCATCTTGTCGATGTCGAGGACGCCCCAGCGATTCGCAATCTCTCGTCCCATGAAGATATTCCGCCACAAGGACTGCTGGTCCGCCAACGCCCTTTCCTGGTAGACGACCTCGATGCCCAGGTCGCGCGCTTTGGCAACGGACAGGTGCTCGACCTTTTGATCCTCCCAGTAAATCTCGCCGCCGGGATCCGGCTGATAATAGCCAGTAATAATCTTGACCAGGGTGGATTTGCCCGCGCCGTTGTCGCCGAGCAGTCCCACAATCTCACCCGGTGCGACCTCAAAATTGACGTGGCGCACCGCCGCCACTTCACCAAACGTCTTGGAGATATCCTTTAGTTGGAGTAGATAATCCATCCCATCATCTCCTGATTTTATGCGGTGCGGGGCGTGATACCCCGCACCGCA
>JAHELX010000881.1 GCA_024643945.1 Anaerolineales bacterium | reverse complement strand
GCACCACGGCCACGAGGCAGTCACCTTCGGCAGCGCGCGCCCCCTCTTCGGTCAGGCCCACACTGGCATACTCGGGGTCGGTGAACCCGCCATGCGGGACAATCTGATGCTCGTAAGGTTGGCCTACACCCAGAACTGCATTTTCGGCGGCGATGCGCGCCTCGTAACCGGCACTCTGCACAAGCATCATACGTCCGTTGATGTCTCCCGCGGCAAAGATGTGCGGCGCGGAGGTACGCAAGTAGTCGTCTACGACTACATAGCCACGCTCGCTGTTCACGTTGGCAGCGGAGAGGTTCAGCCCATCCGCATTGCCCGGCCATCCAGAGGCCAGTACCACGGCTTCCACGGAAAGCATCCGAGGCTGGTCCTGCTGGGAATACCAGAACTCCAAGGCTCCATTCGTCTTCTCAATGCGCTCCACGCCGCCGATGCCGGTGATGAGCTCAATCCCACGCCGGCGAAAGGCCTCGCTCATCACCTGCGACACCAATGGGTCTTCCCTGCCCAGAATATGCTGGTGGACCTCGAGCAGCCACACCTTGGTCCCAAACGCGGCAAAGATCGAAGCCAACTGGCATCCGGTTGCTGCGCCACCGACCACGGCGATGGAGCGGGGCAGATTCTTCAGAGACCACACATCGCTATGGGTTAATACATACTCGCTGCCGGGGAAGGAAAGTCGTCGCGCACGCCCCCCCGCGCACAGAATGAACTTCTCCCCTTGCAACCGAGTCCCATCCGCCAGGGTGACGGTGTGCTCATCCACGAATTGAGCGTTGCCGGCACTGGCATAGACGGTCACGCCCGCCTGTTCCAGGTGAGCCATCAACTGTTTTTTTTCGTGGATCTTGTAAACCGTCTGCTGGGTCGAAGCCAGCAGACCGGGAAAGTCCACCGTGGGCGCCTCGCCGACCAGCCCATAGCTCTCAAATTGTCCCGCCGCCCGCATGAGCCGTGCTGCCCTGGCCAGGACGCGGGTGGGCACGCAACCGTCGTTGGTACAGGTGCCACCCAGCTCCTCACGTTCTACCAGGGCCACAGTCGCCCCCAGCTCGCGCGCTCGCAGCGCTGCCGTCACGCCGGCCGGCCCACCGCCAATCACAATAATTTCGAACATACGTGTTTCCCTCCTCTTTTCACGTAACTACTCGGGCCAGATAACCCTTGCGAAGGTTGGTGAGAGTTTTCAGAGGGAAAATGCCTTGGCCTACCGAAAACTGCCCTGCTAGCAAGGTTATTCGCAACCTTCGCAAGGGTACCTGAGTAGTTACCTTTTCACTATAAAAACCAGTTTAGAATGCCGCCTGGAAAGGTTGGCGCCTGAATAGTCGCCTTTCACTATGATTATGCCTCCATCACCGGATGGGCGCGCAACAGACGATTGGGCGAGAAGAGCAATCAGCTAAATTAGATTAAACCACTTTTTTTAGTCTAATTGGTATCTCTCAGTGACACACTTAGCGACACAAGAAGTGACACAAACAGGCTTGTCCTTAGCTTTACAAATTGTAGGGGATTTGCTATACTTCGAATAGTTGAAGCCTGTACCCCCGCCCCCTGGCGCCGACTTCAGGCCTGACCTTCCCCAGCAGGCTTTTTTCATTGGTTTCCGTATGTAGTAGGGATTGCTTTTTCTGCTGCAGTTTCTCACCGTCGTTTAGCGCACGTTTGGGAGGACGATGGACGCCGAGGTATCATTTGGTCTCTGGCTCCGGCAGCGCCGCAAAGCGCTGGACCTGACCCAAGAAGATCTCGCCCAGTGTGTTGGATGCTCCGTTTCGCTCATCCGCAAAATCGAGGCGGATGAGCGACGACCTTCCCGGCAAATCGCCGGGCTATTGGCAGACTGTCTGAGCGTCGCATCCGAGGACCGCGCCGCCTTTGTGAAAGCGGCCCGCGGCGAACGACGAGTTGGCCAGTTGACACCTCTTGCCTCCACTGCTGACTCTGCATCCTGGCGCAGGTCTCATCGCCTTGTCTCTAATCTGCCAACGCCATCCACTCTTCTTATCGGCCGGCAGCCCGAACTGGCTGCGATTGTAAGATTGCTGAATAGTCCCCAATGTCGTTTGCTCACACTCATCGGGCCTGCTGGCATTGGCAAGACCCGCTTGGCCATCGAAGCGGCCGCCCGTCAGTGCGAGGCGTTTGCTGATGGCGCTTATTTTGTCTCCCTCGCTTCTGTCAACTCCGCCACGTTCGCCGTCCCAACCATCGCGGAGGCGGTCGGGTTCGTGTTTCACGACCCGGAGGACCCCAAAGTACAACTCCTGAACTACCTGCGCGAAAAGCACATGCTCTTGTTCCTGGATGACTTTGAACATCTACTGGTTGAAGGTTCTCCTCAGGGGACGGGGGCTATGCTGCTGACCGACATCCTGCAACATGCGCCAGGGGTGAAACTGCTGGTCACGTCGCGAGAGCGTCTGAACCTGCAGGGGGAATGGTTGCTCGAAATCGATGGGCTGCCGTTTCCGGAGGACGAAGCACACAGAGTGGCGGAAGCGGACCCCGCTGCTGCGGCACAGTTCCCGGCCGTGGCGTTGTTCGTAGACAGTGCATGCCGGGTGCGTCCTGGCTTCACGCTGACCGCGCAGAACCAGGGCGAGGTGGCACGCATTTGCCAGTTGGTGGAGGGGATGCCGCTGGCGATCAAACTGGCAGCGGCCTGGGTGCGGGTGCTCTCGTGCCGCGAGATCGC
>JAHELX010000179.1 GCA_024643945.1 Anaerolineales bacterium | reverse complement strand
CGACGCGCTGCCGTCGGATGAGCCGCTCATCCGGCATCGCCCTTTTCGCGCACCACATCACACCATCAGCTATGCCGGGCTTATCGGAGGTGGGCGCTGGCCCAAGCCGGGGGAGATCAGCCTGGCACACCGGGGTGTCCTCTTCCTGGACGAGCTACCTGAGTTCGGCACCCGCATGCTGGAGATGCTCCGCCAACCTCTGGAGGATAAGATCATTGCCATCAGCCGTTCGTCCGGTTCGCTCACCTACCCCGCCAACTTCACCCTGATGGCAGCCATGAATCCCTGCCCGTGCGGCTATTGGGGAGATTCCGAGAAGGAATGCACCTGCTCCATGACCATGGTCTCGCGCTACCAGAAACGCATTTCCGGTCCGCTGCTGGACCGGATTGACATCCATGTGGAAGTGCCCCGTGTGGACTATGAGAAGCTGAGCAGCGACCGGCTGGGGGAGCCGAGCGCCGCCGTGCGCAAACGGGTGGAAGCGGCTCGCGAGTGGCAGCGGGCTCGCTTTGCGGAGACAAGCCTGGTGACCAATGCCGACATGGGCCCGGCCGAGATCCGCCAGTTCTGCCAGGTGGACGAGACCGCGAAGAGCCTGCTCAAAGCGGCTATGCAGCAGATGCACCTCAGCGCCCGCGCCTATCACCGCGTGCTCAAGCTGGGGCGCACCATCGCCGATCTGGCGGGCAGCGAGCACATCCAGACGGCGCACATCGCCGAGGCGATTCAGTACCGGCCGCGGCGACAACTCTGATTTAAAGGTGGCATAATCAAGGTGGAGAACAGCATAAACAACGAATGGCTAGACGAGATGCGGCGACGCATCCAGGAATCGCTTAGCCAGGCAAAAAGAGACACGTTGCGCAACAAGTACGGTCTGGAGTGTGAGTATACGGATTCCAGGCTTTCGCCTGAGGTAGAAAGTGAATGGCTTGATCACATTCTCGAATTTGAACGGCAATTCGAGCAGGCAGAGCGCATCACTGTCCGCCAGCGGATCGGCGATCCACCCATCCGGTCCTTGAGTGACCTACCTCTGCACGCAGTCGGCGAAGCACTAACAGCCTTGCTCGATTTACTGGCAGCTCACGGCGTTGCCGTTGATTTTCTCGGGGATGTAGATGAGCTAGAAGCGTACCGCTACCTCACTGAGGAACTACTCGACCAAGAGATGGACGATATCCGCGTCGAAGGAATGATGACCCATTTCACATACAGCACCCCTGAATATGACGTGCAAATGTGGGTAGAGCATTTTGTGCTTGACGTGTTCACTCACGACAAGGAGTACTTCCTGCCCGGCCTGGCCAAACAGCCGCTGTTCAACGCGCAAGGAGAGCCGATCACAGCAGCGCAATTCCAACAGAGGATTGAGGCCGTTTGGGAACGCCTGCCGCCAACCAATCGCGTTACAATAAAGCCCATCACGGTCCAGGTGGAGGGGGATGAGGCAAAGGTATGCGCCGTCGTTGCCTGGAATGACGCAGGGCAGAAGAGTAATGGGCAGGTGGAGGCATATTTCCGCTTGCAGCCCAGTCCTTATACCGGCTGGGACGTGGTGCAGACGACACTCCTGGATGATTTGCTGTCTTAAGTCGCTTGCATCCTTTCCTAACTGTTCAGAAAAGGGAACTCATAGTATACTTACACTGACAAACAGCATCTTACGTGGTATCGGTTTGAGGACTGCCATATCGGAAGAGGCAGTCGCTTTAGATCTGCCGCCTTCTTTGCCGTACAGACAGAGGAAACGAAAGAGCCGACGGATGAACAAAGAACAGGTCTGGAAAGATTTTAACTCACTTCCTAGCGAAGCACAGCAACAGGTAGCCGATTTTATCGCCTTCCTGAGTACCCGCTACCAGAGGCCCAGTCGCAAAAAGAAGGCCGATGCGACTGATCTGGCTAGTGAAGCCTTCATCGGCATGTGGAGCGACCGCGCTGAGATGGAAGACAGTAGCCAATGGGTTCGCGAGGTCCGCAATCGTGAGTGGATGTAGGTAGAAGCGAGACTGCCAGTTCATAGAGGGTCTGCAGCTGCTGTCTTATCCCAGCCTCTCACCTCTCAGCGAGACAACTTGAACTAAGCGAGGTCAACAATCTCGACCTCAAACATCCCTTGAAGGTCACTCAGGACCTGAAACGACAACAGAAGCTGGCCTTTGTTTAAATCCCTGCCCGTGCGGCTACTGGGGAGATTCCGAGAAGGAATGCACCTGCTCTACACCTGCCCCGCAGAGCGGCGCGGCGCGGGGTGACCATGGTCTCCCGCTACCAGAAGCGCATCTCCGCCCCGTTGCTGGACCGGAGTGTGCAGCCTCCCTGTGGGATTGACATTCACGTGGAAGTGCCTCGGGTGGACTACGAGAAGCTGAGCAGCGATCCCTGGCAGGACTTCACCCTGAAGGTTTGAAAATGGTTTGGGAAAAAGGCTTTCCCAAGTTTTGGTCCAGGGGCGCGACGCTTGCGCAAGCGCCTTGCCTCTTGTTCATTGTTCACCGGAGTAAATTTATAGTATACTTGTGCAAACGAAATGCATAATAACCGCACCAGCAGGTGTAGCATGCCTGTCAATGTAAGTGAATGATGGAAAGCAGAAACTCATTGCAGCCACACCGTCCTTCCCATATTCCGGACTATGCCGAACTCTGTTTACATACCTTGGTAAACAACGGATTGAACGACAAGATTTCCTTGGGCGGCGCGTTTGGCCTATTGCACTATCTTGATTATCGTCCTACTCACGATGTTGATGCCTGGTGGATTCAGTCAGCGACAAGTCGAGACAAAGAGCAGGTCACCCAAGTGCTTGAAGAGGCGCTTGGTCCCTATGGTGCAGTTCGTAGCCGTACCTGGGGTGATGTGGTCAGCGTTGAACTCGTGCAGGGCGAGACAGTGGTTTTCAGCTTTCAAATTGCGGAGCGCTCTGCTCAGCTTGAGCCTTCAGTATCAGCCGTCTGGATTGACGTGCCGCTGGACAGCTTTTCTGACCTGGTGGCGAGCAAGATGGTGGCCCTGGTGGAACGCGGTGCTCCGCGCGATTTTCGTGACATCTATGCCCTGTGTCAGAATGGCTTAACAACCCCCGAACAGTGCTGGCAGTTGTGGCAGCAACGGCAGAAGTTAGCCAGCAGCGATACTGATACCTACCGTGCCCGTCTAGCTGTTGAAACGCATTTGACACGTATCGCATTGCATCGCCCAGTGAACCAAATTTCAGACCCTGGCCAAAGAGCCGAGGCTGAGCAGGTGCGGACCTGGTTCGAAGAGGAATTTCTCGATGCCCTCGTGGATTGATGGTGCGCTTTACCCTGATAGAGCAACTCCTTCAACCATCCGCACGCTGGCCGAGCGAGTCGATTTCCTGGCCCGACTGTGCGCAGCTTGGGATTTTGGGGTACTACCCGAAGAGGAGACGCTAATTGAAATTCGCCGTCCAGCCTGGCGCGGAGCCGTGGATCGCTGCCAGTTGCTGACCTCGCCTGCCTACCACCTCCTGCGCCGTTGGCACAATCTTCCTCCCTTGCCCTATCTGGGACAGCGGCTGGCTTACATCCGCGATGATCCCAACCTGGCTTATATTTGAACAAGGTTAATTAACGCCAGAGGACGCGGCAACGACCAGACAGCAGCCGGCCTGCTGGTGCATGTCCGGGACCTGTATCGTCGCCAGGGCGACCATGACACCTGGCTGAAGTACATTACCCATGTGCGGCAGGAATACAGGCGCTTGCCTGCCCTTCCGGCCCGCTTCTGGACCGGAGTGTGCAGCCTCCCTGTGGGATTGACATTCACGTGGAAGTGCCTCGGGTGGATTATGAGAAGCTGAGCAGCGATCCCTGGGACTTCGCCGTCTGGGGGAGCCGTCCAAGGCAGTGCGCTCTCGGGTGGAGACCGCCCGTGAGCGTCAGCGGGCTCGCTTTGCGGAGACAAGCGTGGTGACCAATGCCGACAGTGCGCAGCCTCCCCGTCAAGGGGATGGGCCCGGCCGAGATCCGCCAGCCTGTGCCCATTGGGTATTCTGCCAGGTAGATGAGGCCGCGAAGAGCCTGCTCAAAGCGGCCACACCTGCACTTGGACCGCAGGTGCAAGTGTGCAGCAGATGCATTTGAGTGCCCGGGCCTATCACCGCGTGCTTAAGCGAAGCACCCAGCGGGCAAGCTGGGGCGCACCATTGCCGATCTGGCAGGCAGCGAGCACATCCAGACGGCGCATATTGCCGAGGCGATTCAGTACCGGCCGCGGCGACAAGTCTGATTTAAAGGTGGCATAATCAAGGTGGAGAACAGCATAAACAACGAATGGCTGGACGATGGGTAGAGCATTTTGTGCTTGATGTGTTCACTCACGACAAGGAGTACTTCCTGCCCGGCCTGGCAAAACAGCCGCTGTTCAACGCGCAAGGAGAGCCGATCACAGCAGCGCAATTCCAACAGAGGATTGAGGCCGTTTGGGAACGCCTGCCGCCAACCAATCGCGTTACAATAAAGCCCATCACGGTCCAGGTGGAGGGGGATGAGGCAAAGGTATGCGCCGTCGTTGCCTGGAATGACGCAGGGCAGAAGAGTAATGGGCAGGTGGAGGCATATTTCCGCTTGCAGCCCAGTCCTTATACCGGCTGGGACGTGGTGCAGACGACACTCCTGGATGATTTGCTGTCTTAAGTCGCTTGCATCCTTTTCTAACTGTTCAGAAAAGGGAACTCATAGTATACTTATACCAACGAACAGTATTTCATGGGGGTTGAGGTAGACTATGTCAGTCGCAACAAATGATCTCGAACGCCTGAAACAGCTCTACATGGCGGGGTTCGCTAATCCCTACCTCGACAATGCGTTGCGAAAGATTGTCGATCATCAGATTGCTCGAGATGAAGCTGACTTGCAGCGCGTAAATAGGGAACTGGCCGAGTTTGAAAAGCAGTATGGGCTGTCTTCCGAAGAGTTCTGGAGCCGATTCAAGGCTGGTCGCATGG
The DNA here is from genome assembly GCA_024643945.1 of Anaerolineales bacterium. The sequence continues at coordinate 5,020 of JAHELX010000179.1, read as the reverse complement.
CTGATTCGGCCGACTTCATGGAATGGAACGCCTTCTGCAAGATGCGGCAACGTATTTGGGATCGTCTCGCGATCTTACGCGGCGAGCACGCATGAGTGACGTTGCGGATTACCTGGCCGAGGTTGAGCTGGCCTTGGTGAGTAGTCCCACTGTTGCTACTTATCAAGTTATTCGCTCCTGGGCCAACACTGACGATGGGTATATTCGAGTTCGTGCCACTCTCGCCAACGGTGATTTCCTGGAAGCTGCGGAATACTTCGTTCTCGAAGAAGGCCAGTTAGTCACAGTTGACTATCGCCATCAGTCGATGGACGGCGATAGGAAGACGCTACGACGGCGCTGGGACAGCACACCTGATCATCCCCAGTTGGAGAACGCTCCGCATCACATCCACCTCAACCACGAGCGAGATGTCGTGCCTGGTTATCCAGTCAGTATGATAGAGTTGCTGAATATCCTCGAAGAGGAAATTCCCCCAACCATAAACATCTAAGCCCATTCCTGTGCGTGGGGCTTCCTGCCATTATCGCTCGCATCCTTTTCTAGTTATTCACAAAAGGGGACTCGGGGAAGTGCAGATTCCTCTCTGGAAGGATTTTAACTCACTTCCTAGCGAAGCCCAGCAACAGGTAGTCGATTTTATCGCCTTCCTGCGTACTCGTTACCAGAGGCCCAGTCGCACAAATTCGAATTCGACCCCCTGCGAATTGAACACCTGGTACAGCGCCTGCGCCCGGCCTTGCAGCAAGTAACGCTTGAACTCCGCGCCTTTGCCGATTTCCTGGACAAGCTGGCCCAAGAAAGGTAGTGATAGTTCAGCTGCGTACCGTCGCTTCATCGACCGACGACCATGGCATGGCATTGCCCTGCCACCGCTTAACAAGCACCTGCCTGATGTCATATAGTAATAACGACTTTTCCTTGGGCGTGTCCTTTTTCGAGATACCGGAGAGCGTCAGGGAGCTCACTCAACGAGTAACGTCGATCTATGGTCGGTGCTACTTCTCCGCCTTCAAGTAGCTCTCTCATGAAAACCAGGTCCATTTTGTTTGGTGCCTTTGCGAGCAGCGGCACCATTTTCTGGTTCCCGGTCATTGATTTCCACAGTCCTCCGAGCGCAAGAACCGGCGAAAATTCTGTTGTGACGTAAATCCCCTGAGGCCTTAATACACGTTTGCAATCTGAAAACGAACGCTTCCTCGCGGCATCGAAAATCAGGTCATAACGTTCCCCATTTTGGGTGAAATCTTCCAGGGTGTAATCAATAACTTGGTCTGCGCCAATCGCGCGCACCAGGTCCACATTCCTGGTGCTGCATACACCGGTCACTTCGGCGCCCAACGACTTGGCAATTTGCACCGCAAACGTACCCACCCCGCCAGACGCGCCGTTAATCAGAACCTTTTGCCCTCGCTGAATCTGTCCGTGATCGCGCAGAGCCTGCAGGGCGGTGAGTGCTGCTCCAGGAACAGCCGCCACTTCCTCGAAAGTCATATTGGCCGGTTTCGTCACCACTCCCTCTTCAGAAACACACACATACTCGGCAAAGCACCCGTGTCTGTTCGACCCGAATACCTCATCGCCCGGCTGAAATTGCGTGACGTTTGCCCCAACTGCCTCAACCCGCCCCGCCACGTCAATGCCCAACACTTTGTTTTTTGGTTTGAGCAGCCCAGCCATTATGCGAGCCAGGAAAGGTGTGCCCGTCAAGAAATGCCAATCATGCCAGTTTACAGAAGTCGCATGAACATTCACCAGCACTTCATCATCCTTATAGGTCAAGACAATCAACATGGGATATTTCACCAAAGCAGGCAGGTTCAGGTTCAACAATAGTGTGCCGAAGACACCGATAACGATCACGTGGATGATGTAAACGCCGTAAGAATTCCTGTTCAGTTCACTCCAGATTCTCCCGGTTTTATCGAAATACCGCCAGAAGGTTTCGATCATCAGATACAGCATACAGAGTAATGAAAGGTCAAAACTAAGCCACCAAATTAGCCTGTACAGCGGCGTAATCGAAAAACCTTCAGGGTAAAAGAAAGGAAACAGCCGTGTAAAGATGTGTACCGTGACCGGAATCCAGGCAGTCGAATTTACTACGGTATACAGCGTTTTGCTTTGGGGTTTACCCGCAAATACCTTCTGCTCTTTAATCCCCTTAATATTGTGGGGCCGCCCGGGGCGGGCGGCTAGAAAGATAAACCAGAATTTTGCCAATCGAACTCCATTTGACGGGCGGTGCTCACAGCTAAGGCTTTACTTTCAAGACGTTCCACTAGGTGAAGGCTCATATCAATACCGGCCGATATGCCTGCTGAACTAACGATCATCCCGGTATCAACCCATCTGGTTTCCGCTTTTACTTCAATTTGAGGGAACATCGCACGCATCTCTGGGATATCTTCCCAATGTGTTGTCGCTTGCTTCCCATCGAGCAGTCCAGCTTTGCCAAGCAGGAATGCGCTGGTACAGACCGAAGCTGTGATTGAAGCTGTACGAGCGCATCGGGCAATCCACTGGATGACTGTTTCGCGCTGCAACTCGTCAGAGACGATACCGCCAGGGATAATCAGGACATCGATTGGAGGGTGGTTTACAAGATCATATTTTGGCAACACGAGCAATCCGCCACGAGCGTGAATAGGGTGGATGTTGGCTGCAATCGTAAACACGTTGAAAGGTGCTGCGGCATCAGGTTGCTGGTGGATGCGTACGCGCGAAACGGTCATGATCTCCCTCCAGGTTTTCACTCCACCAGTTTCGCCAACATTTCATCCAAATGCTCAAAGATCCAGAAGTGCCCTACGCCCTTAATAAAAGTCGCCTCACAGTTGGGAATCTTTTCAGCCATGTATTGGCCCATTGAAAGGGGAGCCGACATATCTTCTTCGCCCCACCAGATAAAGACCTTGGATTTTATCTCATTCAACGGGATTGGCCAATTACTGGGGAGCAACATGTCATACCATGTGCCAATGCCTTTCTGCCGGTAACCTTCATTACGATCGGCCTGAATCATATTGCCAACATCAAGGCGCGCGTAATCTTTTCTATCGGTCTCACTAAACTCTTGCAAGATCATTCTTACATACAGCCCGGGGGCTTTCCTCGCCAACCAGGCAAACAACCTCATCTGAATTCTAAACAGCCCGGGAGCCTTCGATACATTGGACCACAGGGTGCGGACAATCGGATTGATATTCTTATCTGTTTCCGGGATAAAAGGCCCGACACTGGCGAAGAGGCCCACCGAAGTCAAACGCTCCGGCATTTTCCATGCGCAGGCCAGGGCATACGGTCCGCCGCCTGATGGACCAAAAACAGCAAATTTCTCTATTCCCAATGAATCCGCCAGAGCAGCAACGTCATTAGGCCAATTCTCAAGCGTAGTTACACCCTCTACAAAATCGGTTTGTCCATACCCCGGCCGATCGGGTGCAATCAATCGAACATTGGGCAAAAAAGGCGAACCTGGTATCACGCTCCAGAGTAGCCGCGAACCGGGATTGCCGTGAAAAACAAAAATCGGTGTACCATTGGGATCTCCGTACTCCGCGTAGCAAAGCCGGCGGCCATCGGGAAGTTCAAGAAATTTAGTAATCATTTGGAATCTCCACATTCAATAGTTGTTCAGCCGGTCTAGTTTATTGGCAATTCCAAGATTTACTAATCAGAACGTGGAACGTTGCTATCGCTCCGTTTACTAACCTGACAAACGTACATCGTCTGTAATTTGGGTTAGGCTGTTATTGCCTGTCACTTTGGTTAGCTCTTTCTACAATTGGGCGAAAAACCTTATCCATAACGACCTTGTCCAATAAGCCTGGGGCTATCACTTTCAGCTGGATGCTCCAGTTACAATAGTGACGTGATTCTGAAAAGTTTTTGTTTTCATTTCTGTGCCTCTTTCTGATCACGCGCTATTATTTGTTCGCTCAGACTATATCAATATTTTGTCAGACCCTTAACTCATAATTTTTTCTATCGCTTCAGGCCATATTGTTTTATGATTATGACTCATACAATAAGTACATGCTCCTGAATCTATAGTAGATATCTGCGTTAAACCAATACCCATTGCTTCAGCCATCGAAAAATCAAAAAAAGTACAGTAAGGTTTCAGGTCATCTTCTCCAACAGAACTAATAAAATTGAGCATTCCGCAATCTCTTGTGCATACTTTCATTTCATAATCATCTTCTTTTTTACCATCAATAACCTCTGTTGACCATCCATTTGCGGTTGCGCTTTTGCCAACTCTTTTTAAATACAAACGCGCCAATTTGCTAAGATATAATCTACCGGCGATTTTTCTGATAAATGAAGGGATTTTCTCCGCCTGCTTCCGGGTTATCGTCATATTAAACGCAACATATTCTTCTACATTTATTCCTTCTTCCTTCATACCTTTTTTCAAGGCCATCATTCTGCTGCACAAGACAATAAGAGAATCATACATTGGTGTCTCAAAGTATGGCATTTTCTGAATGATATCAGGGTAATATTTACGAGATTTTTCTATTATTGAATCAGTCTTTTTCTCCCCATATCTTTGCAGTAACGGTTTTTTCATCTTCTGCAAATAAGCATCCAATGATTTTTCCAGTTTCTTTGATTTGTCAAGATAGTATCCGTGTTTCATTTTTCCCCTCACTTTTTAATATGTTTTTTGACTGACAAATTCTCTATTTTTATCACTTCATTTGTTGTTTGACCAGACTATATCAATTAATGTGGGAAGATGTCATCCCCACATGTGATGATTGGGGTGATGATGTTGTGTTCATTTTTTTCTCCTAAAAGTTATTATGGTTCATCGTCTATCTTGCCACACTCGACACAGTTGGCCGAAATCAACGGCAGGCCCAGAGAATAGAGCCGGCGCAGCAGGCGCTGCGAAGCAGCCTGGTCGACGGTGCCGGTCAGGGTGGTGATCGGCGGATCATCGTCTCTGCTTTCGACCGTAATCGTCATCCCACCGGCCCAGTCCGACCAACTCTCGTCGAGGTGTCCC
>JAHELX010000880.1 GCA_024643945.1 Anaerolineales bacterium | reverse complement strand
CGCGTACGGCTACCCGGGTCTTGGTCAACCCTCGCGCATCTTCGCCGTCGAGATGCAGCACTTCACGCACGTTCACGGCGTCATCCGCGTGGCCATAGACCTTGGTCGTCATCTCCGCCAGGCCACTCCTGGCAACAGTCACGTCATAGTCAATGTCCAGCCGCCCCACCCGGCCGTGGGTCAGGCTGAAGGTGGTGACGAAGCGCCCTCCCTCGCCAACCGTCACCTCCGCTTTGGGCAACACTTCTATACCGCCCGTCTGGCCGTGATAGTGGGCCTCGGTGTAGGTCATCCTGGCGCCTGCGCCGATGTGGATGTCAGCATCCATCACGTGCTGCAATTTGACTGCATTGGGAAAGGTGCAATGGGCCAGAAATTCTACCTCGGCCCCGGCGCCAATATCGTAGCTGGCGATGATCTCCTGCCGCCCCTCAGCCGGGAGCATGCCAAAGCACAGGTGCACGGTTCGCTCAACCTTGGTGCCCGGGGCGACGATGATGCGCGCTTTGATCCCATCTGCCAGCTCTTCTGCCTCAAAGCGGACGCCCTCAATCTCATGTGACATCAACACCTGGTTGGCACTGACAACCAACGTGGCCACGTTGGCCTGGCGCAAAGCTTCGGGATCGCCACCAGCCTGGCGATAAGCTTCCATTAACCCTTCCAGATCACCGGCCCAGGCGGGCGTGCCGCCCAGGACCGGAGGACTTACAACACTTGAACTCATTATTATTCCTCTATCCTTCTCATACCAAACCGATTCGTCTTTGCTATACTATAAGAGGGATGTCAACCTGTTGAATCCGGGTTGCCATCGACCCGGCCTCTGTTCTCAGCCAACGCGGCCCGCACTTCGGGCAGCGACTTGTCCCAGGGTTGCGTGCCCAGCGTGGCCAGATGCGTTTGGCAACGTCTTTTGTAATACTCTTGGGCCTTGGCCGCGTCGCCGCTGAAGATGACGTTTCCCAGGCACATAATCGAAGCCATGTCAGCCGCATCGGTCATTTCGTCCCGGTGGGTGATGAGCAGTACAGCGCTGCCCGCCTGGGCCATGCGGCGAATGAGCAACCTCACATCTGCTAACGATAAAGCATCAATGCCGGAGTCCGGCTCATCCAGGATAGCCAGCCGGGGGCGCATCGCGTAGACGGCCGCCAACTCCACCCGCTTACGTTCGCCGCCTGAGAGAGTGTCGTTCACCGTGCGCACAGCGTAGGCACGCGGTGACAAGTCCACCGCCTCCAGGGCAGCTAATGCCTGGTTCCGGTCGAATTCTTGCATCCCCAGCGATACGTACTTGCCTACCGGCAACCCCTCGAAGCGGGCCGGTTCCTGCCAGGCCAGGGTCAGTCCCAGCCGGGCCCGCTGGTGAATCGGCAGGGGGGTGATATCCTGCCCGTCGAACCAGATCCGACCTTCGTCCGGTGCATAGCCAGCGCAGCCCATCAGGGCATAAGCCAGTGACGATTTACCGGAGCCATTCAGTCCCAGCAAAGCGTGGACCTGACCGGGATATATGGCCAGGTTAACATCGCGCAAAATCTGGTTGCCATTTCGGCTCAGGGACAGGTGTTCAACTTTCAACAATGGGTTATCGGTCATAATACCTCTTTATATAGAATATACGCGACGCACATGGGCATTATAAAACGCGGCCGGCCGCTATCGCCATGTCGCCTTGTGCCGGCTGCAGCGAGGACGACCATAACAATCTCGGCCAGGTTCCGCGCGTAGGCTTTAATACCATTATAGCACAAATTTTCACATTTGCTATAAACTGGTGACACACTGAATTAGGTACAGCACATCTGAATTTTGGGACACACTCACCGCGCTTCGCACCTAGAGCATGCCGTGAGTCAACCTTATAAAAAGTGTCCGCTAGTGAAGGGAATCAGTTGACCGACCCGGCTCGCAAGTCTATAATATGAGACACAAACGGTGGTGCGAGGTTAATGACGATGGATGATTCCATTTCGACCGTCGAGGCTGAGTTGCGTATTTCTCCCAAGCTGGTGTTGGCTGCGCTATTGGCGCTGGGCTGTCTGCTCTTCTTGGGTGCGGAGCTATTGTCCTATCCATGGCACACGGTCAGCCGCATCATCTCGCTTCTCTTACTCCTGTCCACCTTGTCAATCACCGGGTGGTTGCTCGCCGGTTGGAAGCCGCTGATAGGCCAGTGGTTTACCGTCCTCGCGTTGGTCACTGCCGTGCACCTGGCGGGCTTCTGGCTAGACATACCCGGATCTTTCGCCTGGGCGGTGATTCCCACAGCTTTGGCTGTTCCTCTGATTGGCTTCCCCGCTGCGGTCATCATCGCGGTCGGTGAGTCTGTGCTCGTCGCGGTTTTAGCGCGCTATCCGGCTACGGGGTTCAATTCAACTAGCGCCAGCGTTGCCCTGGTGGCCATCTGGACTGTATTCGGCGCTATGTACGCTCTATACCATCCGGTGCGTCGGCAAAGTGCTTGGTCGGATGAATACTTCAAACGTGCCCAACAGTTTTTGAAAGAGGCGCAAGATCACAGGGCTAAACTTGAACAGACGCTGGACGATCTGGCACACGCGAACCGGCAGCTTGTGTTGATGAACGAGCGGATCACCACGTTGCGTCTTATTGCCGAGGAAGCTCAGAAAGCCAAGACGCGGTTCGTAGCCAGGGTCAGCCACGAGTTCCGTACCCCCTTGAACATGATTATTGGACTGGT
>JAHELX010000879.1 GCA_024643945.1 Anaerolineales bacterium | reverse complement strand
AAGTCCGCCCCGAGCGACGCTTGAGTCTGGCGATTCGTTGGCTGATGCAAAGTACCCGTCAGCGCCCCGGTAAATCTATGGCAGAAAAGCTTGCCAGTGAGTTGATGGACGCGGCGGCTGGCCAGGGCGCGAGCATCAAAAAGAGAGATGACACTCACCGTATGGCCGAAGCCAACCGTGCTTTTGCTCACTACCGTTGGTAGGTAGTGAAGGTATTCCGTTGGAATCTAGTATCGTCTCAGCAAACTAAACTACTTCGAATTCAATCTCGTTTAGTTAATCGGGCAAAGTCCAAAGTGCGCCGGTTGATTGGCGTGGCTTTGGGCTTTGAGTATCTATAAGCAGGAATCATATCGTATAGAAGTTATCTGATGACCAGTAAGATCCCGCTACAGCAGGTGAGGAATATCGGCATCATCGCTCATATTGATGCTGGTAAAACAACTACAACCGAACGTATTCTTTTTTATACCCAAAGGATCCATCGTATGGGCGAGGTCCATAACGGCGCTGCGACTATGGACTGGATGGAGCAAGAGCGAGAACGAGGCATCACGATCACCGCTGCTGCCACGACTTGCTTTTGGCGTGATCATCAGATCAACATCATTGACACGCCGGGACACATCGACTTCACAGCCGAGGTGCAGCGTTCCTTGCGGGTACTCGACGGCGGGGTAGTCGTCTTCGACGCGGTGGCTGGCGTCGAGCCCCAGTCGGAGACAGTGTGGCGCCAGGCCGATCGCTTCAACGTGCCTCGCATTTGTTTCGTCAACAAGATGGACCGTGTAGGTGCCGATTTTGAGCGTACGATTCAGATGATTGTGGATCGTTTGGGAGCGTGGCCGGTAGCTGTGCAAATGCCTATTGGCATCGAGGATTCTTTTGTCGGCATTATTGATCTCATTGAGATGGATGCCGTAACCTACATTGATGACTTGGGCACCAAGTCGGAGGAAACTGAGATACCCGAGACCTACCGCGAAGAGGCGGAACGGCTACGCCGGGAGTTAGTGGAGCGCGTAGCCGAGACCGACGAAGCGCTGACCGAGAAATTCATCCTGGAAGAAGAAATCACCCCGGACGAATTACGGGCTGCCTTGCGGCAAGCGACCATCCGAGGTGAGTTGGTGCCGGTGCTGTGTGGCTCGGCGCTCAGGAATAAGGGTGTCCAGCGGGTGCTCGATGCAGTGGTGGATTATCTCCCTTCCCCCCTGGACGTGCCCCCTATTGTAGGACACGACCCTAGAACGGGTGAGCCGGTTGAATGTCCCTCGGACCCTAAAGCACCTTTTGCTGCCCTGGCCTTCAAAATCGTCACCGATCCTTACGTGGGCCGTCTGGCTTATGTCCGAGTTTATTCTGGCGCGGTTAAATCCGGTTCCAATACCTACAATGCTACCAAGGGCAAAAAGGAACGTGTAGGGCGATTGTTACAGATGCATGCCAATCAGCGTCAAGAGATCGACTCCCTCTCGGCTGGGGACATTGGAGCTGTGTTGGGTTTTAAGGAAACTTTCACCGGGGATACCCTGGCCGATCCCAGCCGCCAAGTCGTACTGGAGTCGATCAAGTTTCCAGAGCCAGTCATATCGGTTGCCATTGAGCCTAAAACTAAGGCTGACCAGGATAAGATGGCCGAGGTGCTGAAAAAGCTGGCTGAGGAAGACCCTACCTTCCGGGTCCGGGTTGATGAAAGCACGGGGCAAACCCTTATATCTGGTATGGGGGAGTTGCACCTGGAGGTATTGGTTGATCGTATGCTGCGAGAGTTTCGCGTGATGGCCAAAGTGGGGCGGCCCCAGGTGGCTTACCGCGAAACGATCACTCGCCCGGCGCGCGCTCAAGGACGTTTTGTGCGCCAGACCGGAGGGCGGGGTCAATATGGCGATGTGATGCTGGAAGTAGATCCCTTGCCCAAGGGGGCCGGCTTTGACTTTGAAAGCAAAATTGTGGGGGGTGCGATCCCTAAAGAATACATCCCGGCTGTGGAACAGGGAGTGCGAGGGGCTATCGAAAGTGGCGTGCTGGCTGGCTATCCAATGGTAGATTTCAAGGCCATCCTGGTTGACGGTTCTTATCATGAAGTCGACTCCTCAGAGATGGCGTTTAAAATCGCTGGCTCGATGGCACTCAAAGAAGCCGTTCAAAAGGCTGGTCCTGTCTTGCTGGAGCCGGTGATGAAGGTGGAGGTTGTCGTCCCTGAAGAGTTTACCGGGGATGTTGTTGGCAACTTGTCGTCCCGGCGAGGCAACATTGAGGGGATGGAGCCTCGGGGCGTTGGCATACAGGCTATTCAGGCTCATGTTCCCCTGGCTGAAATGTTCGGCTATGCTACCGACGTGCGTTCTATGACTCAGGGCCGAGGGACTTTTACCATGGAGTTCGACCATTACGACCAGGTGCCTGAAACCCTGGCCCGGCAGATTTTGTCGGGTTGGCGTAGGTAAAACGTAACCAAATCGTAGGGTTAGATTTGCCACACAACCCTTTTTGCGTATAATAGGGACGTTTGCCTACCTGCAGGTCCCCTTCCCCGAAGGGGACCTGTGAATGGTAAATAAGGTTATTATCTGTGTGATACGAAGGAGAAATACCAATGGCGAAGGAGAAATTTGTACGAGACAAACCGCACGTGAACGTGGGGACGATTGGGCACGTAGACCACGGCAAGACGACGTTGACCGCGGCCATGACGAAGGTGCTG
>JAHELX010000178.1 GCA_024643945.1 Anaerolineales bacterium | reverse complement strand
GACCAGACCCACTGTCGTCGCCAGCTCCGCCACAGAGCAATGCGTCGTGACACGTCCGTCCACGATGATCTGGCCGGACAGTTCGGCCGGGATAGCGTGGGGGATGAGACCATTCAGACAGTGGGCCAGGGTACTCTTGCCACAGCCTGAGGGGCCGGTCACCAGGACGAATTCGCCGGGGGTGATGTGCAGGCTCACCTTGTCCAGTGCCTGATGCTGCCCATAGCGCACAGTCAGTTCTTCGATCTGGATCATCCATCCGCTCCTAACAGGGCTATGATGTGGGCGGGTAACGCATCCCGATTAGCTCGGGTCATGGTCAGGGTGATTGGCTCCCCTGGGTCTAACCGTTTCCGCAAATGTGGCAACAGTCCTGGCCGGACAGTGACCAGGGCCATGCGGTAATGGCTGCCCCGGAGGATCTCAAGGCCCACCGTCCATCCCTGACCCTGGAGCAACTCCAGTGGCCCCAGTTCATCGATGACCAGCAAATCACACGGTGTGGCAAGGCGCAGCAGCATCGCCCCCCAGGCCAGGCCGTCGGCGTAGAATTGCCAACTCCCCATCCTCGGTCCAGCCGCAGCGCCAGCGATGCTGGGGTGGGATTCAGCATAGGCTTCCGCCAGGGGGCGGCGCTGGCCAGAGCGGATGTCTTCCACATCCAGTCCGACCTTGCCGCCATCGGTCAGGCGAGGTGGTGTGACGACGCCGGCCACTGCGAGACCCCGCGCCCGGGTCATAGCGACGATCCGCGTACAGAGAGTGGTTTTACCGCACCCCGATTCCCCGCTAAGTATCACAATTGTCGGTTGCGCCTTCATTTATGCTCTTTCGGTGACACACCAATACAAATCGCCGGCCTCCTTAGCTGGGAAGGCCGGCGATCCGGCGCAACAACCTGCTGCGATAAACCCGCAGGCTCTTTCTCCTTTCCAAGCACGAGGAGGCAGGGGCGTTTCCTTCCCCACCCACGACCATCTCCTTAATTTACGGAGATGACCCCCTGAGATACGCTCAGGGTCCGGCCCACTAAGCCATAGCTGAGGAGCCGTAGGCTCGAGGGCTCGGAGAGTCTCAGTTTTGTAGTTACACTAGGCCAATTATGAGGATGATGATTAACTCCATTTACACATCGGTTGCAAGATCAAATATTTGAGGATATGTCAAATCCACTTTCAATTCTCTCAAATATTTCCCATCTTCGCGACTTTCCAAGACACCTGTCGATATCCCGACTTCCATGTCGAGATCCTGCAGCGCTTTGATATTGTGCACATGAAATTCCATATAATTGTGTTCTTGGTTGATGACATATTTGGCGCGCTTGACCTTTTTGAATACTGTCAGGACTTTCGAAATGTCCTCTCCAAAAACTTTTGCTGATTTAAGGAAATAATCCTTTTGCGAGAAATGGAATGTCTGGGGCATTTCCCCGTTCAAATTTTGTTGGTAAATTTGCCCGGTGTGCTTGTTCTCCAGCGAACAATAATGGACTCCAATCCTCAGCTTTTCATCAATGGCGAATTCCAATAAATCGAGACATGCCAATTCACTTCTGCTTACTGGGAGTCCCCCTGCATACCAGTAGTCATAGAGAACTCTATGGGGTGGATTTTTTACTTTATAAGATTTCTGGTTAAAGATTTCAGCATTGACTAGTGGATAACAAAGTTCCAGCAAGTTGATGCTAAATATCTTCAGCCTCTCTAACTCTAACAAAACGTCTTTCATAATCTCTAGCGTGTCGGGTAGCACCGGCATCTCGACCATTACATTAGGGATATAGTCTTTGGCCAGGGCAATTCCATCGTAGGTATGTCGGTGTCCTTTCTCCAAATCTTGAATTCTGATACTAAAGCGGATTTCATCCAGGTGCGCATTCCCTAATTCCTGCAATATCGCTTCGTTAATATGATCTCCGCAAGTATAGAGCCGTTTATACGCGGAAGGAAATCTCTCGTCTGCGTACTTGAAAAACTCAACGGCATCCTCTTTGTGCAATAACGGCTCTCCGCCGGTTAAAGCCAAATGCTTGACTTCCAGGCCGTTAGCGTGGATATACCCGAGTTCTTGCAAGCAGTCTCGTTTGTTCCTGGAGTAATACTCATAATTTTCTTGGTTAGGATTGAAACAATAAAAGCAATTTCGATGGCACTGTAAGGAGATAAAGAAAGTCATGCTGCCTAACCCAGTCTGGCAAGCTACACACGCGGGTGAAATCCGATTTATATAGATGCTTTTATCGTCGTTTCTATGGATTGCACCCTTTTGCTTCAGTCGCTCAATTTTTTCGCTGGTCTCTTTTTCGTAACTCTGTGGGTCAATCTCTATCCCTGTTCGTCTTATCTGCGCCATAAAGTCTTCATAGATCCTAACGTAGACAGAAGCATAAGAGGAGAAAGCCGGGTTCTTTATTTTTCGCAGAGCTTCCCTATCAATACCGATAATCATGGGTGTATCTCGCCCATCTTGATCTTTCTGCCACTATTCCTGAATCCGGGGGGCACGACAGACCCGAGCGGGTTTTTCCGCCGCATCGAGCAGGTTCATACCGCAACAGACTCCACGCCTTCGATCCCCAGGCTGCCCGCCAGTTCAGCCAAAACGCCCCGGACAATCAGGGCAATTCCACGATAAAAGTCCGTGCGTGACTCTCGGAGCACTTGGGCACACCACGTAGCCGCCCACGTCAAAAGATGTTCCGATAAGAAGGCTCGTTGGGCATCGAGATACTTTGCCAGGGCCTCATTGTCACCCTGCTCAACGGCTTGAGTTGCCAGGCCGGATAGGTGGGCGACGAAAGTGAGTTCCAGGCCGACGTGATCGTCAGGCTCGTTATATAACTTTTCGCACTGGAGCCCAAATCGGGCGTACCATCGCCTTACTTGTAGCGTCCGTTCCTGGAATGTCAGACGTTCCTCGCTGAAATAAACGGATTCCCAGGGTGGGGCAAGCACCTTCCCGGGTCCAATGAACAGCCGCGTGTAATCCGATCGGAGATCCTCCAGCAATTCCTTGCTGCTTCTGTGTGTGCCTTTCTGGAACCATGTATTCAATGACGATAACCCTGAGATCACGTCTGGCTGTTCGCCGGCGAAAGGGATTTCGGTATATAGATCCTCGTCGAGTAGTGTTTTCAGCATCGATTGCTCAGGATAGGTGTATAGGATCTTTCCAAGCAGGCCTAACACCAATGATTGTCCCGCCAGCAAAGAGAAACGCTCCGCAAGCTCAACAGGTAGTCTATTCATCTTTTCCGTCACGTGAGTCCTCCTCTGATCTAATGTGTGCCTTGCTGCGCTTGACCCATCGCAGCGATGCAAAGACTAGCGTAGATAGGAGTGCCAGAACGATCACCACATAGGTACCAAGCGTGAAAATCTGTGCCGCCGATACCCCCGCTTGAGTCAGCGATGACTTGATGCGATCCTGTACTGTGGGCTGCCATGCTGGATTAAGTGGAGTCTCTTCTGCTGGATGAAGTAGGCGGAAGGCCACTGGTTCGAGAGGGACAGCAGATAGGTGACCTCCCTCCAGTAACGCTACCATCTCACCTCCAGCCACGGCGGTAGGTTCGCCGGCAGTAGGCGATTGGATGTCCGCTTTCCCTTTCCCAAGATAGAACCAGGCGGTCTTGCCCGCTCGATTTTCAAAGGAGAAAGTCCCCTCCTGCATCTTGATTTCCACTCCAGAGACGTCGAGGGTTAAGATGTCAGCAGCGCCGACCTTGCCCCACAACCAACCGTGTTCCACATTTATGATTCCATTGTTGACGCTGGCTTTCGTTTCAGGGGGAATGACGACTTGGCCATCTCCCCACGCGACTATGCGTGTCTCAGGTCGACGCTCTAGAGTGACATCGAGTGTTTGCGCTGTCTCCTGTATGGCCGCGACGTTTCGCTCCTGGCTGTAATAACCCGGCGCGATGACGACAAGAGTGTGAGGACCGGCGGAAATCCCTCTAAGGAGCCACTCTCCCGTATCCGGGTTCACTGGGAGCGCGACCCCCTTCTGGTCAAGTTCAACCCAGGCAAAAGGCAAGGGTGAACCACTGATGTCTCGGACCGTACCTTTCAGGGTCAGACCTTCCAGCTTTGAGAGGGTCAGATTCATCGTCATCACCGGCGACGTGGTCAACCGGGCTTCTTGCGCCCCCCCAATCCATCCACGGGCGGCCGTTGCATCAGGATCTGAGATGACCAAATAGTCTGCGATTGGAAGACGTGAGAAAGTGAAATGCCCTGTGGAAGTGGCTTGTGTCCGGTGGGTTGCGCCATCCGGCAAGCGAACCGCCCAAACGGGGACGGAGCCCACCGCGCCTCTTCCCTCTGGCTCGAGCCCACCCTGGATCTGCCCTAACTGGGCACGCACATTCAAGGTCACCGAGATTGCCGAACCTGCACCGGGTGGAAGCAGTAATTGAGCTGGCCGGCGTGAGCTGTAGAACACGCCATTCAACACGGTCGACGGCACGCTCACAAGATACGGGGTAGACGCCTCCGTAAGTGCCTCAATCTCAAGCACTGCGTCTCCCTTCGAATCGGTCGTCGCACTGAACTGGCGTCCTCTCCAGCCGTCCAAAACAGTAATTGCTTGCACAGGCAATCCTGGAATGGGCTCTTCCTTGTTTTCATCAAGTACCTTCACGGGGGACGTTGCCTGACCACTACGTTCCACGACGATCCAGCGTTCATCTTGAGCCTGCGAACCCTGGGGGGTAGTCGCATTCACCACAAGGCGAACCTGGCCTGGGGGCAGATAGGCTTCTACTGTGGTTGAGTGGCAGGATAGGCAAGTGAGGATATCATTGGCAATGCTTGTCTGGTTCACGGGCAGCCCGCCATTTGGGCTCAGGCCGAGAGGAAAGGAAAATGTCCCGTCTTGCTGGGGACGTGTTGTCAATGTCGCGATTCGATTAGAGCCTGAAAATAGATCCAGTTGAACCTGGGTTTCGCTGGGGTCTCCATTACGGTACACGATGCCTTTGACAAAAGCCACGGAGCGCATATTGTTGGGAGAATAGAGCACCTCGCCATTGCCCGGTGTGGCGATGATCAGCCCGATATCTTTGCGGTCTCCCGGCGCTCCCTTTCTGGAAGGTTCGATCGCAAGACTGCGCGGCAGTCCTCTAATCCCGCTCGAACGCGGAATTGCAGGACACCAATTCAAAGACGCGCCCTCCGGATGGCACGTCTCACAGCGGACCTGCACAATGAATGAGGGTTGGGTAGCGCTTTTCGGATGGTGACAAAAGCGACAGTCGCTGGTCGTAAACGCAGTTCCCTCTCCTGGCCTCTGACTTTGTGCCTCCTGGGCCTTCTCCTTGCCCGAGACGTTCCACACACGTACCGTGTTGTCTTCAGCTCCCGATGCAAGAAGGGCCCCTTCCGGTGAGAAAGCTACATCAAAGACGAATCCCTCGTGCCCGGTTAATCTCCCCAGGGAAGTCCCATCCGTTACGCGCCACAATCCGATGGTCTTGTCCGCTGAGCCTGTGGCGAGGGTTGCACCGTCGGGCGAGAAAGCTACACTGAGGACACTCTCTGTATGTCCCTTCAATGTATGCAAAAGTTCACCATTTGCCAACTGCCAGATCCGGGCCGTTTTATCGAACGATCCTGAGGCGAGTAACTTACCATCGGGCGAGAAAGCCACCGTTCTCACCCATTCGGTGTGTCCGAGCAGCGTCTGTACCAACTTGCCATCCGCGACTCGCCACACATGCACAGCGCCGATCCGGTCTCCTGAGGCCAGGACCTTCCCATCCGGCGAGAAGGCCACGCATCTGACGCCCTTCGTCCCTACCTGTATGGTGCGCAACAGGGTGCCGTCCGAGAGCCGCCACAGGCGCACTGTGTCGTCATCCGAGGCTGAGGCAAGATACGCTCCGTCCGGCGAAATGGCAATGTCTCTCACCCAGTTGGTATGCCCCTTCAGCGTCTGAAGGTGTCGCCCGTCCGCCACACGCCATAGTCGTACGGTATCATCGAATAACCCTCCCGCCAGGATCGCGCCATCGGGAGAGAAAGCCAGCCCTCTTACCCGGACGCCGGTCACTATTAGATCGGTTTCGGAAAGATCTCGCGTATCGTACAGGTAGATCCCTACCGAAGAACCCACGGCGAGCAGCTTACCGCCTGGCGCAAACGCTACTGCGTAGCCGGTGTCCTTCCCCCAGGATGCCAGTTGTCTTACGTCTATTCCATTTTGAGAAATGGCCGGTTGAAGGCCAGCGGTTCCCCAGCTAGTTGGCTCCATGAAGCCGGAGGTAATACTTTCAAGCTCCGAGGGAGTAAAGGGCAGAACGCGTACAACCCCCGGATTCTTCGCAGTGTCGGTTGGAAAAACCTGACACTGGAATGCTGCGGTTAGTATCAGAATCATCCCCAGCAACGTACCCCACCCGATTAGGGCCTTCCAGCGTGGATGCCAATCGGGGGCCACGCGTAAGGATTTCAATTTGCTCAGCCGGAACATATTTCCACCTGGGTGGCCTGCTGGGGGCTTTCTCTGCCTGCAGAGAAAGCCCCCTTGGAGCTCGGTAAGAGGAGGGCCTGATCAGAGTAACCCAAGACGTACGTGTGAAGCGTAGAACAGGAACCTTCCCATCACTTCACCCGCGAGGACCAATACGAAGGCGCTATAGGTTAGTCTGCCCGTGATCTTCTCTCGCTCGGCGCTGCTGGCGCTGCGGTAGAGGAATAGCCCCAAAACACCGGCCCCGATGAAAACAAATGCCAGACGCAACCCAAGGATAGGTCCGTAGTCATTCAACATAAGGCTTGCGCTCTCAATTGAGGGCTGCGGACCAGCGGCCAAGGCAGCCAGATAAAGGGGATACACAACGAATTCCACACCCAGCAGCCCCATGGCAGCCACCGCGATCCAGCGTATTACACTCTGCAGAAACGTAAGTTGCACATCTGCAGATTCCGGCCGATGGCGCTTGAGGTAGGCATGGTGGGCGACGAGTGCCACACCCACTGCCAGCGAGCCCAGGAGGAATGCGGTGGTGAAGAACATAAAAGGCGTGGCGAGTGTGTCCCAGGCAGGTTCCGTTGGCACCATGTAGATGTTGGACATCATGAAGACCAGCGCGAAGCCGATCAACGCCGCAAACCAGCCGATGGCACTGCGCACAGCCAGGGACGCAATCTTGAACCACTGCATCACGGCAAAGACACCCCCCACCACAAAGAACAACACACCGGAGAGGACCTCCCGGCTGAGCCAGGAGCGCCCGACGTTTGTAACGGTCAGTGGTGCATTAAGTGGATCGCCGAGGTGTCCCAATGAAGCCAGTAACCCTGCGCCTAGCACCAGGATGATGGCAGGGAACACGGGGTCGCTCAATCGATCGGCCTCCTCCCTACCCATCTTGTAACTGGCTACAGCGTGAACGATCATCAAGACGATAAACGAGCCGGCAGCCATTTGGCTGAGAATGGTAAACACAACTAGTGCCCAATCACGCACGTCCATAGCTAAAACTCCTCCTGCAAATCAATGATTCGACCTGTCCCGCCGATACTCGGTTGGCCAACTCTGTTAGGCGTTACGACGAATGAGGGGTGCGTGATATCCGCGGTTGGCAGAGGCGCCGTTTCGGCGAGGTCTCCGTATTTGGCCCGCAACTCGTCCAGCTCCCCATAATCCAGGGCGCGCATCACGCAGGCATCGACACAGGCCGGGTTTTGTCCTTGAGCTAGCAGGTTCTCACAAAATGTACACTTGGTCATTACGCCCAGATCTTCTCGATATGCCGGCGCGCCGTAAGGGCAGGACCATTGGCAATACCGGCAACCGACACACTTGTTCTGATCGACGAGGACGATGCCATCCTCCCGTTTGTGCATGGCGCCTGTAGGACAGACCTCCACGCAAATCGGTTCCTGACAATGCATGCAGGAGATCGAGACCGCGTAGGTGTAGATGCCACTGGGAACCAGCACGTTGTCTTGAGGTACCCAGGTCCCACCGTTGTATTCAAATACGCGCCGCCACAGGCTCCATCCGGGCAAGTCATGCGTGTCCTGACAGGCAATCTGGCAAACCTTGCAATCGATGCAAAGGTTTGCGTCAAAATAGAAAGCGTATTGCTTCGTCACTGCTTATGCCTCCTTGATTGGAATTCTCTTGGGCCAGGTGTAATCGGGTGCCAGCGCCGCCCCTGTCCACTTTTCCACCTGGACGTTGCAGGTGTTCCATGGCTCTTCGCCTTGTCCTGTGGGATGCGTCCCATCCAGCATATTGGTGGCTCCCGCTTTATCGATGCCCAACTTTTCATCTAACTCGACCCAGGCGCCTTCGCCCAGGATTACGACGCCAGGGGTAACGCGCTCAGTGACCAGCACTGGCCGCAGTACTTTCCCGTGCTGGCTACTAACCAGCACGGTCTCGCCATGCTTGAGGTTGCGCTGCTCCGCATCGATAGGGTTCATCCACACGGCTTGCGGGAACGCCTTCCGAAGCTGGGCGATGTTGTCAAAGACCGAGTGACTTCTCCGCATATAGTGTAGCGTGACAAGCTGCAGAGGATATTCGCCTTTGACTTTCTTTGCCCAGTCGGAGAAAGTTGCTTCATATCCTTCGATGGGGGGTTCGTACTGGGCGATGGGCGGGATCTTGCTAAAACCATAGGCTGCGATGGTATCCGCCAAGTCTTTACAATAGATCTCAAGTTTGCCGCTGGAGGTCTTCAACGGGTTTGCCTCAGGATCCTTGCGGAAGGCTTCTCCAGGAGTGTAGATATAGCTGTCCCCTGGAGACCTGCGAACCTGGTAAATGCCCCTATCTTTGAATTCCTTGAGGCTGATCCTTCCCGTCTGAGGCTTCCCCTGGACTCCGATGCCTGAGATGTCCTGCGCCGTGATTGTCAGCAGCGGCTCGTAGCCCGACCCATCCTCCTTCATGACCTGGGCGCCAGCCAGTTGGTTGTAGACTTGCTGCGCCGGCGTGATCGAGTAAACCTTATCCGGATCAACTCCCAAGCGTTTCGCCATCTCCCGTTCCAGCCAATAGCCGCAGTCTTTGGCCTCGTAGAGCGGCTGTATCACCTGGCTGTAGAAGAAGAGCACCTCCGGGTTCCCCGTCAGAAATCCGCCATTTTCCTCCTCCCAGGGTGTGGTATCTGGCAGCACCACATCGGCGTATTTAGATCTCGTCGAAAGGACAATGTCGGAGGAGACGACGAACTCGACCTTCCGATACGCTTCAATGCCCTTCATGATGCCCGCCGATTCGTTGAGCGCATTGCCGCCACTGCCATGTTGAACTGTCCAGATCATCTGAATATTGCATGGCAATGTACCACGAACCGTAGCCGTAAACTCCCCATTGAGGATGGCATCCCACATCTGCTCAAAGGCGACGCCCCAGAAATCGGTGGCGGAAGGGTTCGCAAAGCCATATGTGGCATAAGGGAATAGGGGATTGGGGAGTGACTCGAGCCCGGCTCCTCCCGGAATCACAAGGGATGAGCCACCATAACTGGCAGTATTGTGATAGCGCTTGCAGACCGCAGCCGCGTGGGTACCGACGTTGCCCGTCATCCAGCCCACGGTCAGGAAGGCCTGGCAATATTGCTGCCCGAGCTGGGTTCTTGCCGGGGCTGCCCCGGAGGAGAAAATCATGGGTTTGGTTGTGGCTATCTCCTCCGCGAACTGCCGGATGACACGGGGATGTGTGCCGCAAATCTCCGAGGCCCACTCAGGTGTTTTCGGACTGCCATCGTAGGTGCCCAACACGTAATCCTTAAAGTTCTCTTTTGGGTCTGCTCCCGCAGGCATATGATCGGCGTCAAAGCCGACAGTGTATTTGTCCAGGAATGCCTGGTCGTGCAAGTTGTTGGCGATCAAATGATGGGCCATACCCAGCAGCAGCGCTGCGTCCGTGCCGGGTCTGACCGGGATCCACTCATCGGCCAGGGCCTGAATGCTGTCGTTGTACATGGTGCCTACGAGAATAAACTTGGCACCGGCTTTCTTCGCCTGCAGATAGTTG
>JAHELX010000177.1 GCA_024643945.1 Anaerolineales bacterium | reverse complement strand
AAGCCAGCAGCAACAGCCCTAAGAGTAGGGTATCGTGTGTCCTCATCAGATCACTGCCGACTTCGTCACGCCGTGCACGCCAGAAACCCCAAGCTATCAGGCTAAGCAGTAGTCCCGCCAGAGCCCCTAGCAATAGCGGTATTTTGTGCACGGGTAACATGAACAAATCCTTAACTTCCGGTGAATGAGCTTCGCATTCACCATAGCACATAAATGGCGCTATAACCTTAAGGCAACCTTAAGAAACCCTTAAGATAGTCTTAAGATGACCTTAAAGCTGCTTTCAGGCACTTGGGCGCAGTCTGCCTATTCACTTAAACGATCGGTTTGCCCGCTGTCTCCGCTGGGACTTTGAGGAACTGTAACGCATCGCGGCCAAGTTGTCGGGCCACTTGTTCTGGATCTTCACCCTGCATTGGAACTTGCCCGCCTGCCATGGCTCCGTGGCCACCAGCCGTGCCTCGATCGCCGACAATGGCCCGCACCAGTTGACCGGCTCCCCCCCGCCGGCTGCGAGTCCGCACTGCCAGAATCAAGTTGTCTTGATATACGCCCATGCAGATGACCCATCGTGTCCCCTCCAAACGCAACAGGAGGTCAGCCATCTCGGCTGCCAGGTCGGGATAGCTGATTCGCCCCACGTAGGAGATGACGACGCCATCGTGTACCTGGGCTGCCTGCACACTGGCACTCAGACTCTTGAAGTACTCGGCTGGAACCTGGGCGCGCTCAATCTCAACCAGGGCATCCACGTCGATTCGGGGCTGAAGATAGAAATAGGCGGCCATATCAGTCGGACTGGCACCCCGGCCCAGCCCCATGGTATCCGTTTTGATTCCATAGAACAAGGCCGTAGCCAGCAGTGGAGATGGCTCGAGCCCGGCCGCCTGAAGATATTCTGTCAAGATAGTTGACGTCGCGCCGACATCGGAGCGGACGTCGGCAAAACGTGCCGCAGCCGTCACTTCGAGCCAGGGGTGGTGGTCGATCACAATCGTGGCTGTGGACTTAGACGGCAAAGCATTGTTGCCGGCGCCCGGCTGAGTATCGACGAGAGCTATGGGCAGCGGCTGCCGCAAGTCCGAGCCTGTCAGTCGCCGGAGCGGATATCCCAGGTAACGCACCAGTGCCTTGTTTTCAGCCCGGCCAATGATACCCTTATAGGCGATATTGACCTCCGCACCCAGTCTCTGCGCCAACAAATGGCGTAGGGCGACCGCGCTGGCGATGGCATCCGGATCGGGATCGTTGTGAGGCAAGATCAGGACGCGGTCCGAATCGCCTATCGCTTGATACAGAAGGTTAAGGCGTTCTTGAGTCATAAACAGTTTATACCCACGTGCGGGTATTATATCTCGTCAACTGTCCTCACGGAAAGAGTAGCCCACGCCAGGAATGGTCAGGATGTAATATGGGTTACGTGGGTCTGCTTCTAATTTGGCCCGCAACCGGCTGATCAGCCCTCGCACTAGCTCCCGGTCGCCCTGGCCGCTGTAGCCCCATACCCGCTCCACGATGCTTTCGGTGGGGAGAACCTGTCCACGGTGCATCATCAGTGTGTAGAGGAGGCGAAACTCGAGGTGAGTGAGCCTTTGACCAGGACGGCCGCTAATCTCGACCGACCTGGTCGCCGGGTCCAGGGTCAGGCCTGCCACGGCCAAGGTGGGTAGGCTAAAGAGCGGTACGCCGCCCGCCCGGCGCAAGAGAGCACGCACCTGGGCGATCAACAGTCGCGCGCTAAAGGGACGTACCACCGCCAGGTCCGCGCCTGCCTGCAAGAGGGCGTAGTGCAGCTCCTCATCTGTCGAACTGATGATCATGATCAAAGGAACGTGCGTTTCGGCCCGCACGCGGCGTACCTGGTCTTGAGGCAGAAGCCCGGGCAGGGCCAGCAGAATGAGGTCGGCGGGTCGTTCCGACCAACTCTGCATCGCACGTTCCAGATCCCTGGACGTGGTCACTGCCAACCCGGCTCGCTGCAGAACCAGTGATAGGACCGCAGCTTCATCAGAATCTTTTGCAAGCAGTAAGGCATACATTATTCTTGCCAGGTCGTAAGCCAGAGATAGGGTTCCTCAATTAAATCCTTGATGTATTGCAAGAAGCGAGCGGCCGGCGCACCATCCACCAGGCGATGGTCGAAGACCAGGCACAATGTCCACATCTGACGCACCATTACCTCAGCATCGCGCACCACGGGTTTGGAAACGATGCGCCCTACCCCCAAAATGGCTGCTTCGGGCAGATTGATCACCGGGGTAAAGGCATCCACCTCGTACATCCCGAGGTTGGTGATGGTAAAGGTGCCACCGGTCAAATCGTCAGGCAGGGCTCGACCGACGCGTGCCCGTTCTGCCAATTCGCGGAACTCTTCTCCAAACCGGCGCAAACTCTTCTTGTCCGCATCGCGGATCACCGGCACCAACAGCCCGCGATCGGTATCCACGGCCATCCCCATGTGGATGGGCGCCAGGTACTCGATGGCATCCTCCGTCAGGCGGGCGTTCATATAGGGGAACTTGCGCAGCGCGGTGGCGACGATTTTGGCCAGCAGATCGTTGTAGCCGGGGGCGAAGCCCCATTCTTCAGCCACCCGGGCTTTGAGCCGCTCCCGCATTGCCACAAACTCGGTCGCGTCTACCTCCATCAGCAAGGTCACGCGTGCAGTAGTGTGGACACTGGTCGCCATGCGCTCGGCGATGATCCCTCTCACTCCCTTGAGCGGCACCCGTTCCAGGACTTCCACTTCGGTCAGTGGTGCGGGTGTCGCAGGCGCTGAAGGAGCAGCCGTTTTAATCATAGCACGTGCCACGTCCTCGCGGGTGATTTTGCCTCCAGGACCGGTACCAGTCACCTGGCGCAAATCCAGGCCGGCCTCAGCCGCCATCTTCTCCGCCACCGGGGTGGCTTTGGGGAGCTGGACGATATAGGCCAATACGTCCCGTTCGGCAACCCGCACCCCTCCGCCCCCGGTTGGGGTTACCTGGGCCAGGTCTACTCCCTTTTCTGTTGCCAACTTGCGGGCGCGAGGCGAGGCAAATAGTCTGTCTGCTTCTTGAACCGCCGCGGAGCGTGCCTCTGCAGGCGCAGCTAATTCCGCTGGAGGGCTTGCGGCTTCCACAAATGATTCGCCGCCAACCTGCTTCGCTTCGGCGATTTGGTACTTATCTTCGGGCTTGCCAATGATGGCCACCACCGTCAACACCGGCACCACATCCCCTTCTTTATATGGGCCGATGTGCAGATACCCGCTGGCATGTGCTTCGACGGGGAAAACCGCTTTATCAGTTTCTACCTCCAGGACCTCTTGCATCTGATTCACCTTGGCGCCGTCTTCGACCAGCCAGCGGATAATGGTCACTTCTTCGACGGTCTGCCCTAACTTGGGGATGAAGAATTCCTCTGCCATCAGCTCACCACCTTCCTACAGGCTTCGACGATGCGCCCCACGTTGGGGATGGCCAGATCTTCCAACACCTCGGCGCGAGGCACCGGCACATTGGCTGCCGCCACGCGCACCATGGGGGCATCCAACCAATCGAAGGCCAGCTCATTGACCTGGGCCATCACTTCGTTGATGAAGCTGGTGTTCTCGTACCCTTCGGTCACACCCACCAGGCGTCCCGTCTTCTTAACTGATGCGATGACCGTCTCGATGTCCAACGGTTTGAGGCTGCGCAGGTCAATCACCTCGACCTCAATCCCTTCCTGGGCCAGCATCTCGGCTGCTTCCAAGGCGCGCAACACCATACGCGAGTAGGTGACCAGGGTCACGTCCTTGCCTTCGCGTTTCACGTCGGCCACACCCAAAGGAATAATGTACTCCTCCTCAGGCACCGGTCCCTTTTCTTTGTAGAGCATCTTGTGTTCGATGAACATGATCGGGTTGTCGTCGCGAATGGCGGCCTTGAGCAATCCCTTGGCATCGTAAGGGGTGGCTGGCATCACCACGTAAATACCGGGAAAGTGGGTCCATAGTGCTTCCAGGCTTTGCGAGTGGTGTGCGGCAATGGCCCGCCCTGCGCCCCCTTCGGTACGGATGACCATCGGCACCGTGGTTTTTCCGCCGAACATATAGCGGTTTTTGGCTCCCTGGTTTGCGATTTGGTCCATGGCCAGCGGGGTGAAGTCCACGTACATAATCTCGGCCACAGGGCGCATACCGGCCATGGCGGCCCCGACCGCCGCCCCACCAATGGTTGCCTCAGAGATGGGCGTATCAATCACCCGCGATTCGCCAAACTCTTCCCACAAGCCCCGGGTCGCGCCATAGGCGCCGCCGTACAGTCCCACATCCTCACCGAAGATGAACACCCGCTCGTCGCGCAGCATCTCTTCGCGCATTGCTTCTTGCAGTGCCTGGGCGTAGGGGATCACCCGCATATTGGGGTCAGTGCGCACTCGCTGGCGCAGTTGCCGTTCGGCCTCGATGTCCGCCTGAGTAAATTTGGAGGGGGCGTAAACGTCGGTATAGAGCTCGTCGGGGCTGGGCTCCGGGGACGCTTCGCTGTAGGCCATTGCTTGCTCAAGCTTGGCTTTCACGGCTTGATCCAGTGTTTCGAATTCTGCTTCGCTCAGCATGCCGACAGTCTGCATATTCTCTTTGAGCTCGGTGATAGGGTCGCGTTCCTTCCATTCCGCTTCTTCTTCGCGGGTGCGATAGGCACGCGGATCAGAGTGAGAATGGCCGTACCAGCGATAGGTCTTGGCTTCGATCAAGGTAGGACCTTCCCCGCGACGGGCGCGCTCGGCCGCCCTGGCGACAGCACCCCGCACCGCCAGCACGTCCATACCATCCACCACTTCCCCGGGGATGCCATAAGCACAGGCCCGGTCGGCGATGTCCGGGAGTTTGCTGGCTTTGGCCCAGGGCACGGACATAGCGTATGCGTTGTTTTCGGCTACGAAGACGACGGGTAGATCCCACAGACTGGCCATATTTAACGCCTCGTGGAAGTTGCCGGTATTGGACGCGCCATCCCCGAAGAAGCATAACACGACCCGGTCCGTGCCCTGAAGCTTCTGGGCCAGGGCCGCACCGACCGCTACCGGGATATTCCCGCCCACGATGCCGGTCGCTCCCAGGTTGCCGTGGGCCACGTCAGCAATGTGCATCGAGCCCCCCTTGCCTTTGCAGTAACCGCCAGAGCGGCCCAGCACCTCGGCCATCATTCGGTTGAAGTGCTCTTGCTTGGCTTCGGGCGTCTTGGCCGCTGTATCCCCGTGGGCGTGGGCGTGCCCGTGTCCCCGGTGGGTACTGGTGACCAGGTCATCATCTTGCAGAGCGCCGACCGCGCCCACGGCGACGGCTTCCTGGCCAGCGTACAGGTGAGAGGCGCCTTTCAACACCGCCTTGCCCAGTAACGTGGCGATGTTGTTCTCGAAGGCGCGGATCTCCATCACCTGGCGCAGGTAGTCCATCAGTTCTTCTTTGGTCAGGGCCTGTTCCTCAATCATCGCCGACACTGTTTCGGCAGTGGGTGCTGCGATTGCTTCCATTTTGGATATATCCTCCCTTAGCTTGGTGTGCTATTTAGCGCTCAAACCAAAACGACTTCAATCCCCAACGAGCGAACCCGCTCTACCATCTCGGTTGGTGCATCGGAGGTGGTGATGACCGCGTCGATCTCTTCCAGCCGGGCGAAGGAAGTCAGGCCGACTCGCCCCCACTTGGTAGCGTCCAGCACGGCGATAACCTGGCGACACATCGCCACCAGTGGTCGCTTTACTTCAGCCTCATCGGCACTGACGTCGGTCAAACCCTCCGGAAAGTTGATGCCATGCGCGCCAAAAAAGCCCTTTTGGATGTTGAATTTGTGCAGCATCTCAATGCCGTCGGTCCCCACCAGCGAAGCCGTGTCTCGTCGCAACGTGCCGCCGGGCATCACCACCGTCACCCCCGGAGCATCTATCATTCTCTGAGCCATGGCCAGGCTGTTGGTAACGATGGTCAAATGACGATGGTGCTTGAGATGCTGGGCAATGACCAGGGCGGTACTGCTGCTATCCAGGAAGATAGCATCGCCATCGGCGACCATGGCCGCGCCAGCTTCCCCGATGCGACTCTTTTCATGGATACGTTGCTGCCGGCGCAGTGCCAGGGACAGTTCATACAATCCGCCGCTGGCAGGGACTGCACCGCCGTGAGTGCGCACGATCAGGTTGCTTTCGGCCAGCGCTTGCAGATCGGAGCGGATGGTCACCTCCGACACGCCGAAGTACTGGCTGAGTTCGGCTACCGAAACTCGACTCTCCTGGTTCAGGTATCTGAGTATCTCCTGGCGCCGTTCTTCCGGATACAGGTCTCTGGCTGTCCCCATCCATCCCTCGTTGGTTTTGATTTTCTTGTATTACTTTTGAATACCTTCATTTTAACACATATCGAAAGATGCGTCAATCTTTGCACTTTCAACACAGCAATCCTCATTTTGAAGCCAGTATCTTGTAGGACAAGCTGTTAACTTGTCTCTATTTTCTACAGACTTGCCGAATTGACTAAGATTGGATTAGAATACCCTCTACCCTGGAGTGCATGACATTCATAAGGAGCAAGTGAATGAACATTGGTTTCGACACCGCTGACCCGGGCGCTATTCCTCCTGACCAACCATCTGACCGCCTGACCACCATTGCCGATGTTCAACTATCGCTCGATGTAGCCCATGTCCTGGAGGGACAGGGCATTCCCTCCTCCCAGGCTTCACCCCCCCTGGTCGCAACTGCCGAAGAAGTGCTGGGCGAAGTGCAGGAATTGCTTGCCCCCGCTGCCTTGTATACCATTCTGGCGGTACGTGACTTCGAGCACCGGCAGGTAGTTCTGGATGGCGGGGCCACCTTCTCCGGACCGCTGGTGGCCCGTGCTTTGGCCGGGGCGGTTGAAGTGGCTGCCGCAGTATGCAGCATTGGGCCTGCGCTGGACGAACGGGTGTCGGCCCTTTTCGCAGCCGGCGATCCTATACGAGCCATGGCGCTGGATGGGGCTGGCACGGCTGCCGTCAAGCAGCTTGCGGCGATGGTGGGCATTCGGATATGCGATGCGGCCACGGCGCGTGGATGGAGCGTCGGTATGCGCGCCAGCCCGGGCCAGGAAGGCTGGCCCATCCAGCAACAGCGCGTCCTTTTCGGCCTGGTCCCTGGCGAGAAGATTGGCGTCCAACTGACCTCCAGTTGCCTCATGCTACCCCGCAAATCTGTCTCCTTCGTCATCGGGTTGGGGCCGGATGTGCGAGCCGATTCAGTCCCTTGTGATTTTTGCTCCAAGCGCGAGCGTTGCCAGTGGCGTGCGCAAAAACCTGGTACCAACTAACCAACAGAAAGGCAGGTGAAGCCTATCGAGTAAACTCAGCCGAATCTCGAGTGATACTCCGTTGCAGTTTACAATCCCCAATCCAAGTCGCATAAACAGAATAAGGAGGAGAAAAATGATGAAAAAAGGACGCTACTGCTCCTACCTGGTTGCCAGCATGCTTCTTCTGGCGCTGGTTGCAGCGCAGTGTGGCGCGCCTGCTCAGCCGGCAGCCACTCAACCCCCGGCGGCCGAAGAGAAAGCCACTGAGGTGCCTGCTGCCCCCGTAGCTACGGAGGCGGCACCGGCCGGGGAAGTCGCCCACAACATCTTTGTCTATGCCCACCCCACGACCTTCCCCGATCTGGACCCTGCGAAGAGTTTCTCCAACGACTCGGTAGTCATGTCCAATTGCTACGAGACACTCACCTTCTACAATCCACCCGGTAGCTCAGAGATCCTCAGCCCGGTACTGGCCACCAGTTGGGAATCGAACGACGAGGCCACTGAGTGGACCTTCCATCTCCGGCAGGGCGTCACCTTCCACAATGGCGATCCTTTCAACGCCGAAGCGGTGAAAAGCGCGATTGAAAAAACGAAGGAAGTGGGCGTAGGTGCTGCCTTCATCTGGGATCCTGTGGAGGAGATCGAAGTCGTCGACGAGTATACAGTCAAGTTCAAGTTAAGCTATGCCGCTCCCTTGGACCTGGTCGCTTCCTCTGGTTATGGCGCCTGGATTTACGACACCAAAGTCTACGAGGAGAAAGGGCCCGACTGGTACAATGCGGGCAACTGTGTTGGCACAGGACCCTACACGATCGAAAGCTACGAGCGTGGCTCACGGCTGGTCATGACCCGCAACGAGGATTATTGGGGCGGATGGCAAGCAGGGCAATTTGACAAAATCGTTTTTGAGGTCATTGAGGACCCGGTAGTGCGGCAGCAAATGATCGAAGCCGGCACTGCCAACTTCACGTATGAGGTTCCGCCCGACAATCTGCCGGCCCTGGATGCTCGCGATGACGTCATCGTTTACCACAACCCCAGCTATCAAAATCTGCTCGGCTTGCTGAACACACAGAAGCCTCCCCTGGACAATAAACTGGTCCGCCAGGCGCTGTCTTACAGCGTCCCGTATGCTCAATTCATTGAAGGCGTGATGGGTGACCGGGCCACCCCGGCCCGCGGGCCGGTGCCGGCGGGCATGTGGGGGCATAGCGATAACCTCTTCCAGTACACCTATGACCTGGACAAAGCCAAGGCCTTGCTGACCGAAGCTGGCTATCCCGACGGCGGATTCGACCTGTTGTACACTTTCGCCACCGGCGACCTGGACGAGCAGCAATTGGGCGAGCTCTGGAAGGCAGAATTGGCCAAGCTGGGCATTAACCTGAAAGTCCAGGGCATGAACTGGGAAGCGCAGTGGGATTTAGGTAAGTCGGATCCCCAGAACGCGCAGGACATCTTCGTCATGTACTGGTGGCCGACGTATGTTAACCCGTATGATTTCCTGTACAACATGTTCCATTCCGAGGACGACATTCTTTTCAATCTCGACTACTACCGCAATCCAGAATACGACAAACTGATCGATGACGCCAATGCCCTGGCTGGCAGCGATCGAGAGAAAGCGATTGAGATGTTCACGCAAGCTCAGGAAATGTTGATAGATGATGCCGCGTCTATCTTTTTCTATGATCTGTCCAATATCCACCTGGCCCGGGCTAATGTCAAAGGATACGCGGACAATCCGGCTTATCCGCACGTCGTATTCGTCTATCAACTCAGCCAGTAGTAGGGCGACCGCAAGGGTTCGCCCCGACATCAATCGGTCAAAATTTGTCTGATACAGTAGTTATCAGGAAGCCTGGGAGGAATTGCAGGGGCGTGGCTGCGCTGCGCCCCTGCATCTCTCGCAGAATCAGCGATCCAACGCAGGGGGTGCGCTTGTGCGTAGATTGGAATACGTCATTCGGCGGCTGGGGATGGCGGTGCTGGTACTTGTCAGTGTGTCCATCATCACCTTCTTCATTGCTCGCGTTGTACCCTCCGACCCGGCCGCCGCCTGGGTAGGGGCGCGCCCTACGCCAGAGCAGATTGCCCAGGCCCGCCAACAACTGGGGTTGGACCGCCCCCTGTATGAGCAGTATCTGCGCTACATGCGCGGACTTTTTCGCGGCGACCTGGGGACTTCGGTAAGGTCACACCAACCCATCATTACTGATCTGAAGACGTATCTGCCGGCCACTATGGAGTTGGTATTGGCCGGCATGGCGATGGCAGTCGTGATTGGCATTCCCCTCGGTGTTTTCTCGGGGGCCAAAAAGGGGAGCCTGCTGGATCACTTCACCCGCCTCTTCTCCATCGCCGGGGTCTCGATGCCCACCTTCTGGCTGGGTTTGCTGTTGCAACTCTTCTTCTTCAGCCGACTGGGTATCCTGCCGCTGGGAGGTCGTCTATCTACCGAGGTGGCACTCTACCATCCTGTGACGCAAATCACCGGCTTCTATGTGATTGACTCGGCCCTCACCGGCAACTGGGTTGCCTTCAAAGACGCCCTGGTTCACCTCATCCTGCCCGCTTTCACCCTGGCCACCTATGCCATCGGCCTGACCATTCGTATGACCCGTTCGACGATGACTGAAGTGTTGAATGAGAAGTACATCCTGGCAGCGCGCGTGGCTGGCATCTCGGAGCGAGTCGTTCTATTCGTCCTGGCCCTGAAGAATGC
>JAHELX010000878.1 GCA_024643945.1 Anaerolineales bacterium | reverse complement strand
ACACCTGGTCGGCACACTCCCTGGACAACTACTATCTCGTCGATGAGCACGGCAACAAGGCGTTCGAAATTACACTGAGACCAGGAGATATGTACGGGTCAGGTTGTTGCAAATGAAAATCGCAGGACGCGGATAAGCTATCTGTTTGGCAGACTTCGGCGGCCAGCGCGTAGTCACGCAGGTCCCACACAAAGATGCTCTTTTGTCCGGCCGCTCGGCCACCTGGCGCGGACTATATCCCTCCAGCGTGAAGGCGACGGTCGGCCTACGCCTGTCGAATCGGGCTAGATCGGTAATGCCCTGGATCATCACGCCGCAGACAAGGCGCAAGCCAGCCATCAGCCTCTCGACCAGTGGCTGTTGTCGGTCATCGCTCTCCTCCGTCACTGGAACAACAAGGAGGGCACCGATTGACAGGCCAAATTGATTGTATTATACTCTATATCAGGAATATGCAAATAAGATGAGGGGCGAAGTATGGCAGAGACACGGGTTAGCATTGGACGGGTGAAACGAGATATCTCCGACCTGGTCAACCGGGTTGCCTATGGCGGAGAGCGCATTGTGTTGACATCCCGCGGGAAGCCTAAAGCAGCGATTGTCAGCATAGACGACTACGAGCGCTTGGAGCAGGAAGAGATAGAGAAATCCTTGGCACAATGGGAAGCATGGCTGGCCGAAAGCGAAAAGCTGGCGGCCGACATCCTGGCGCGGCGACAGGGCAAGCCTTTGGATGTGGACGCGCTGTGGGAGGCAGCACGTGCCGATCTGGAGGAGCGGGATGCCAGAACCCTTGGTCGTTGACGCCAGTTTCACCTTTCGTTTGGTCTTGCCCGGCCCTGAGCAGGACCGTTTTCGGCTGCTGGTGGACGGATGGCTACGTGAAGGATACGGGCTACATGCGCCAACGCTCTGGGTCTACGAAATGACTTCGGCTTTGTGCAAGGTCGTGCGATTCGGTGAGATTACTCCGGCGGAAGGAAGACACAGCCTGGCATTGGCTCAGACACTGGGGATACAGTTGATACCTCCAGACATTGACCAGGTGCGATCAGCTTTTGATTGGACCCTGCGCCTGGACCGTGCGGCTACCTATGATAGCTTCTACCTGGCGTTGGCTGAGACCTTGCGATGCGATCTGTGGACGGCAGACCGGCACCTGCGCAATGCAGTTGAGCAGTCGTGGGTTCGCTGCGCTGCCGACCAGTAGAAGCTCTGTCCAGCATGTAACCTGAAGGCATCTAGCAATGGAACAACTTTTCTGGAGTTTTGAGGATATAAAACGCTTTGCCAACCATCCCGATACGCCCCTGCGATCATGGGCCGTGGATCGGTTGATTAAACTCTTCCCGGATCAAGCTGGCGATGTATTAGTAACCATGCTGGATGATAAAGGCCATTTTATTGCCAGCCGAGCTCTGGATTTTCTGGCCGAAACCGGGAAGCCGAAAAAGTATGGCCCGATTTTGCTGGAGCATCTGCAACGTGCCGATGGAGAGCACTTCGGTCGCCTGGCGATGACCCTGGCCAGGCTAGGGTATCGTCCGGCCCTGTCTGTGATTTTGGCCTACGTTAATCAGGGTGACAAACACGTCGGCTTTGGCGAATACTGGTCGGTAACTCACGCCCTGGGTGAATTTGGAGGCGATGAGGTTCGCCAGACGTTGTGGACGCTGCTTGAGCAGGCAGGATCGTCAGCAGATGCGGTGAGGCCCCTGATAGAGGCTCTACTCCGGGCTACTCAACCCGAAGATATTCCTCGTCTGGTCCAACATTACCGCACCTTGCCATTTGACGATGGCTGGCACAGCCCCCTTTCTGCCTTTGCTGCCAGTGTGGAGGCTGCTCGATTGGTTGAGGAGTTGGGATACGAACTGAACAATGGCCTGGAAGCGATGCTGAAACGAGCCGAGTGGTGGTTAGGCGCGCCATTGTCGTTGAGTGAGATATGTCTTGCTGACTTGGAGAAGGCTTTCGATAACGAATACTTGGACGTGGCCGAGGTATTGCTGCGTGAAGCGCGACGCCTGGTTGAGGAACGGGGAGATGATGTGGCCGGATGGCAAGCGGCATGGGCAACTGGTGATCGCCCCGTAGGTTACCGTCAGCGAGCGCTCTACACCCTGCTCATTCTGGAAGGATTGGCCGAACAATCTCCCACAGATTTAACCCAACGTCGACGAGAGAGCACTCTGGGTCTGGGCTTGTTGACTCAACTGAGTGTAGAAAGTGATGATCAGACCCGCTTGGAAACTGCCGCCGACAAAACTGAGGTGTTGTTGGCCATCTTAACTCAGCCCCGCGAACACGTCCTGCCTGATGTTGTTGAGCAGGTTGTGGCCTTGGGGCCGGAGATTGTGCCCCGCTTGATTGGCTTACTGAACCCTGAAGATTTTGGTTGGGCAGCCGTTCGAATTGCCCGCGCAATTGAGCATATGGCGCGTCTACATCCAGGCAGTTGCGATGCCGCCACTCCCCAATTAATTGCCTGTATTCATGAAGAGCAGGGGGACTATGTGAAGGAGGCTGCCTCGGCCGCCCTGGAAGCAATTGGCCCCGCAGCAGTTAAGTTGATTAACAAACACCTGCGCCACACGCGGGATATGTCTCGCGAAATTTACCTGACTGGGGTGTTAGGCGAGATTCCGACCGAAAGCGCAACGCAAGTTCTTTTGGACAAAATAAAAGCTGGCAAGCCTGTTGAAGAAATGGAAC
>JAHELX010000877.1 GCA_024643945.1 Anaerolineales bacterium | reverse complement strand
TTGACAGGCGGCCTCCACCAGCGAGGCGGCCGCGCCGACCAGAGCCAGGCGCACGAACTGGCGGCGGGTGATAGGCTTCGGCAGCTTGCTCATAAGCGTTTCTCCTGGAAGGATGGAAGGTTGGAAGGTTGGAAGGTTGGAAGATTGGAAGATTGGAAGATTGGGAGATGGTATCGGTCGTCACAGTGAAGAGTATATCACGTTATCACGACAAGGCAAGGGTCAGGCCATAAAGATAGCCCAGGCCCACTGCCCCCACCAGTGAGAAGGCAACGTAGAGCACAAACACCCGGCGTGACGTCAACCCCCACACGGCTGCCATGGCCGGGATGGTGGTTGTGGGACCGGCGACCAGGAAGGCCAGGGCGGCAGCCGGGTTCATGCCCTGAGTTAAGAGACCGCCGACCATCGCCAGCGCCGCCAGGTTGCTGGTGTACACCGGCACACCGATCAGAGCTGCCGTGACAATCGCCCACGGGTTGTCAGGCCCCAACAGGCCAGCGATCCACTCGGAAGGCACATACAGCGTAATTAACGCTTCCAGGAAGAAGGCCAGCGCCATAAATTTAGCCACCATCAGTGTGGCGCTCCACGTTTCGCCCAACAGACGGCGTTGAAAAGAGGCAGGCCTGATGCCGCAACTGCCCTCCTGGGCGGCGGCAACGCCGCAGCTTGAGGCCGGCCGGGGAGCCGGTTCCCGGTTGTCGGCCAGCGTGATCTCGGCGGCAGAGTTGCAGCAGGCGACGCCAGAGGTTTGAAGGGCACGCCCCGCCACGAAACCTGACGCTGGCGAGAGAGCCAGGCCGTCTTTGACTTTCCGCCAGCCGCTTTTCAGGAGCGACCAGGTGCTTTGCGCCGAGGTCGCCGGCTGCTTACGCAGGATCTGCTGGCCAAGCCAGCCCCGCTGCATGAGGAGATGGGTGATGAACCCGGCGCTCAAGCTGAGAACGAGTGTCGCTCCCAATCGCCACACGGCCAGTTCCCAGCCGAGGGTGGCGACGCTCAAGAAGAAGATCTCCGGGTCCATGGAAGGGGAGGCTATCCAGAAAGACATGACCGGAGCCAGCGGCACGCCGCCAATCAGCAGTGCCGCAATCACCGGGATGACACCGCAAGAGCAGAAAGGGCTGAAGGCTCCTACGGCCGTCGCCAGGAAAATGGCGATTACAGGCCGGGCCTGAAAAGCCCGGCTAATATGTCTGGAAGCGCCGGACATTTGCACCGCAACCGCCAGTGGGATGGTAACCAGCAGGTATGGCCAGATGTGCCAGAAAGCGTTCAGGATAAAGTTGCCAATTTCGAGGATTTGGTCGATCATAGTTGTTTCCTCCTTGGGTAAATGGTATTCTTACGATGAAGCGATCCCAAAAAATCTTGGCCTGTCTCTGTTTTTATCGTATTTTTACGATAGTTGTATTGAAAAAAATAGCGCTGGGCTCAGAATATTTCACCTACCTTCTCCCGGAACCAGGCGATGTTTTCTTCGTTCAAATGATAGCAGGTGGCTGGACCCTCAATCTCTCCGCTAATCCAACCCGCTTCGCGCAAGACCTTGAGATGTTGCGAAACCGTTGCCTGGGCCAGGGGTAAAAAGTCCACAATGTCACCGGTGATACAAGCGGGATGTGTCACCAGGTACTTCATGATCTCAAAGCGGGTGGGATTTCCCAGCGCTTTGAACATAGTTACCAGCCGCTCTTGCTCGGCGCCGGAGATGTCCAAGGTGCAGCAGGCAGCCGGCGTCGTCATCGGTCCCCGAGTTACCGTCACCACGGGCACAGGGCCACCTTCAGTCTCATCCCCGCCTGGCGTTGATGCAGTCATCTGCTCTTGAATGATCGCCATAATCTTAATCACCCATTCATCGTAGTTTTACGATATAGAGTATACAATAAAAAGCATTTTTTGTCAAGCCATGATTTCTGAACGCGCCCATCGTTATATTGACATAGCAGGTCAAGATAATATATAATAAAAACGAGGAACCCTGGTTCATCCGGCTGGCAATAGCGAGATTGGCGCAACACCGGGCGGATAGTTCTTTCACTGTTCAGATCTTCCTGCAGGAAGGCTGGGCAAACCATGCTAAAGGCAGTGGTTTTTGTGCTGTGTGATTCCGATTGCCCGGGGTAGCTCTATGAGGCCAAGAGATTTCACGCATTCTTTACAAATTGGGGCTGTCGACCTGGCGATCGAAGCTGTTAAGATTTCGCATCTAACAACAGACTTACTTCTCCCCTTTTAGCCCCTGTTACCCTCTTACCTCACACTCGGGTGGACCGGCCAATTAGAGCATGTCTGATCATAAGGTTCACCTACCAGATAGCGTTCCCACTCATCTTGAGTCAAATTACGGCGCACTTGTTGGCAGGCGATTTCAACCAGGCTGTCAATCTGGGCAACCCACAGGCGGAGGGTGTGATCATAACTGCCAGAGGCGAGGGTCTGCCCATCAGGGCTGAAGGCGACTGAACTGACCCAATCTGTGTGGCCGGTCAAGAGAATGGGCGGAGCGGCCGGATCGCGCAGATCCCACAAACGGATGGTTTGGTCATCACCCCCGGAGGCAAGGGTCAGACCATCCGGGCTAAAGGCTACTGCACTGACCTTGCCTTCGCCGGTCAAGAGGGTAGGAGGAGCGGCCGGATCGCGCATATTCCACAAGCGGATGGTCCGGTCATCACTCCCCGAGGCGAGGGTCGATCCATCGGGGCT
>JAHELX010000876.1 GCA_024643945.1 Anaerolineales bacterium | reverse complement strand
TCATCCCGGTCGTGACCGTGGTCGGCCTGCAAGTCGGTTACCTGTTGGGGGGTGACATCCTGATTGAAATAGTTTTCTCTTATCCGGGTATTGGTCTGGCAATGGTGAACGGTATCCTGGCCAGGGACTTCCCCCTGGTGCAAGGGGCTATTCTTATAGTGGCTTCTTCGTACGTCCTGGTCAATCTGGCGGTGGACATCACCTACGCTTATCTTGATCCACGCATCCGCTATGAGCACTGAATACGCTGAAAGCACGCATTCTCAATCCCTCGAGGCGTCCGATCAGGCGCCTGGCTTTGCACTGGCTGAATCCCGGGCGCAGGGGCGCAGCCCAACCAGGGAAGCGCTGCGCCGACTGCGGCGGGACCGCATGGCCGTGGGGGGCGTCATCCTCCTGTTGCTGGTGGCTCTGGTCAGTATCCTGGCACCTGTGTTGGCGCCCCACGATCCCATTGAGACCAACCTGGCTCAGCGCTTAGCACCCATCGCTACCCCAGGCTATCTTTTGGGGGCTGATGAACTGGGACGGGACATCTTGAGCCGGCTGATATGGGGTGGCCGCATCTCTTTGCTGATCGGCTTCAGCGCGGTGATGGTGGCTATGATGCTGGGGGTTATGGTCGGTTTGCTGGCCGGGTATTTCGGGGGCTGGGTAGACACCCTGGTTATGCGCTTAGTTGACATCTTGATGGCCTTCCCGGCCATCCTGCTGGCCATCACCATCGTGGCATCTTTAGGGCCGGGGCTACGCAACGCCATGTTGGCGGTGGCCATCGTGGGTATCCCCTACTACGCGCGCATCGTGCGCGGGAATGTCCTGTCGCTGCGCGAGCAGGAATTCATCCAGGCGGCGCGCGTCATCGGCGCCCCTAATGTGCGCATCATCCTGCGCCACGTGTTTCCCAATACGCTGGCGCCCCTGATCGTTGCCGCCACCCTGGATGTGGGCTGGTTTATCATGGCGGCCGCCGGGCTCAGCTTTCTGGGCCTGGGTGCCCAGCCGCCGATGGCTGAGTGGGGGGTGATGTTGAGCACCGGCCGGCAATTTATCCGCAACGCCCCGCATCTGTCGATCCTGCCTGGCACAGCCATCTTCCTGGTGGTGCTGGCCCTCAACTTCCTGGGAGATGGTTTGCGTGACGCCTTAGACCCTCGTTTACGGGAGTGATAATTTCTCGTATCTTCTCCCCTGGCCCGTAGAAGAAAACAGAGAACATTTGTTGAGGAGTTGGGATGAATACTTTAGCGATTGAAATACGGAGAGCCATAGCGCAACACATCACTGTCACTGAAGGCGCACTCATAGTTGATTTGACTGACGGACGGACAGTCTCGGTGCCTCTGGCATGGTATCCGCGGCTTTTACATGGGACGCCAGAGGAGCGCAATAACTGGCGTCTAATTGGTAAGGGGGAAGGTGTTCATTGGCCCGACCTGGATGAAGATATAAGCGTTGAGAACATTGTTTTTGGAAAGCCCTCTAGTACTACAACCGTACATGTCATTCTGAGGAGTGAAACGACGAAGAATCTCGTTTTGTGAGGGCAGATTTCTCTCCAGAAACGGGATTCTTCGCTCCCTTCGGTCGCTCAGAATGACATGTACGGTTGTAGTACTAGGGAGAGCCAGCGTTCATTTAGGCGATGGCTGGAGAAACGTCAAAAATCAAACGAACAGTCCTCGGTGGAAGAGCCTGCCTAGTTAGGACCGGCGAGGCGAGCGCCCGCCCCGATTCGACGGGACGAACCGCTTGGGCAATCAATCGCCAAGCCTCCTATGTTACAGGCACATACAGAAAATGCAATGACCTGCAAGTGTCAACTATATAGCTCGAAACCTAAGAACTTTGAGGAATTACGCGAGCGATGTGCTGCCGCCGCACAGATTCTGCCCACATTGACTCTGATAGCATTTGAGCCAAGCAAATGGATAGCAACCTATCGTTGTAAGGTCTGTGGTGCGCTTTGGGCAGCAGAATACCCTTTCGGTGAAATGCAGGGTGGTGGGCCACAGTGCTTTTATACTATCGAGGCACGGACTCCAGAAGAATGGCTAAGAACTGCTGAAAGTCTTACGGCTCCAATACGCCAGGAATACGAGGATAAGGAATTCTTTATGGCACTTGGTCCAGAGCTAGGACCGAAGAAGTGCCGAGTCCCAGATTGCCCGCGAAAGAGAATCCAATATAGTGTAATGTGCCGGCGTCACCATTTCGAGATGGTTAAGCATCGCCCATATATCTATGATAATTGCGCCTAGATCTTAAGACGATATTGCAAACGCAGGCAAGAGCACAAGCCCAAAACGCAAAGCGTATTGAGAACGACAGCGTTAGCCCAGCAGGCGATTTAGGGACTCCTGAGCTGCCCGGTCAGCAGCGCGGCCGGCAGACGGCGCAGCGCCTGCACCCCCAGCAGCAGACCGGCGCCGACATAACCCAAAACACCTGCCATGCCGCCCCCGGCTACCATCCACAAGGCGCCCGCTCCGGCGCGCTGCCCCAAGGCCAATACCCCGCTCACGATCAGGCCCATCAACAGGGTGGCAACCAATACCCGGCCCAACCCATCTAACGTCTGCCGGCCTTCCACCCCGCCCAGCCGGCGCCTCAGGATGAAGAGCAAGGTCAACACCTCGGCCGATACCGCCAGCGAGTTGGCCAGGGCCAGCCCTCCGTAGCCCAGCGGCCCCATCAGCAGAATAGCCAGGACGAT
>JAHELX010000176.1 GCA_024643945.1 Anaerolineales bacterium | reverse complement strand
ATCCGGATCAGCCCCTGCTGCGATACCTCCGCGCCCACCAGGTGCGCCAGCAGGTCGCGTACCGTCCACGGGTCATTGCGGGTGAGGCACGTCCAGTCGCCTTCGCTCAGGCTCTCCAGGAAGCTCAGCAAGACCCGGCGTTCGGCCGCCAGTTTCCCTTTGATACCCTCTTTGTGGTCGCTCACCGCTTCCCTCCCCCCACCGCCCTACTCCCAGGTTCGTTCGTCCACCACGGACCGGGCGTCCTCGGGGATGCCGCCCGGCTCCACAAACTTCACGTCATCCAATCCCAGGCGGCAGGTTTCCCGGACGGCGCTCTTAAGGCCTTCGACCAGCGCTGCCTGTTCGGCCGCCTCGCCGCTTAGCTCAACCTGGAGCGTCAGCATGTCGCGTGTTTCGGGGCGGGTGACGAATGCCTGGAAGCGGCCCAATTCGGGGAAGCGAGCCATTGCTTGCTGGAGTTGATTGGGATGCAGGAACATGCCGCGCACTTTGACCGCATCGCCCACGCGCCCCATCCAGCCCAACAACCGCCGGCCGGGACGCCCGCAGGCGCACGGCTCGTCGCTGTAGGCGCTCAAATCGCCGGTGCCGAGGCGAATCAGGGGATATGTCTGGCTGAAGGTGGTGACCACCACCTGGCCTTGCTGGCCGGGGCCCAGCGGCTTGCCATCCGAGTCGGCGATCTCCACGATCAGTTCACTCGAGTAGTGCAGTCCGTCTGCCTGCTTGCACTCGTAGGCGATCACCCCCAGGTCGGCGGTGGCGTAGGCCTGGCTGGTTCGCATGCCATATTCTTCTTCGAAGACCTTGCGCAGCGAGGGCGGATAGGGCTCGGCCGAAAAGAAGGCTTTCTTGATGGGGAAGGCCCCCTTGGGAATCCCCTTCTTCTCCGCCTCGTCGAAGATAGTCTTGAGGAAGCTGGGCGTGCCCACAAAGCCGTTGGCCCGCAGCGCCATGGCGATCTGCACCTGAAACTCGGTGTTGCCCGGGCCGGTGGGCACCACGGTCGCGCCCAGCAGGTTGAGCGCAGCATCCATCAGCAGGCCGGCCGGGACCATATGGTACAGAAAGGTGTTGAGTACCACATCCCCCCGGCCGATGCCCACCGCGCTGAAGGCCTCGGCTACCCCCCTGGCCCCCACTTCTTCGCCCGCCTCCGGGTCGAAGATAGGGCCGGGTGAAATAAAGATGTGGCGCAAGCTCTCAGGAGCCACCGCCAACCAGCCGCCGAACGGGAGATTAGCCTGCTGCATAGCCACCAATTGGTCTTTGCTGGTGACGGGCAGCCTGGCCAGGTCGGCCACGCTCTGAATTTCGTCGGGGGCCGCGCCGGCCCGGTCGAAAAGCTCCTTCACCGCCGGGGCATGGGCGTAGGCGTGTTGAACGATCCGCCGCAGGCGTTCGTCGAGGGACATAGCTCACTCCTTTCTTGAGTGCGTTCGCTATTTGGGGCGGACCCCACCCCCTCCCCGGAGCGAGGAGGGGAGCAATTCTCCCCCTTCCCTGCGAGGGAAGGGGGCCGGGGGGTTAGGTCTTCAGGACAGCTTGCCCCCAAATTTTCCTACCCCAGCCAGCGCTTGCGCCGCTTGTAATGCTTCACCTCGCGATAGCTTTTGCGCTGGCCAAGCTGGGTGAGACCCAGATAGAACTCTTTGATATCTTCGTTTTCGCGGAGCTGTTCGGCCGAGCCGTCGAGGACAACACGCCCATTTTCCATCACGTAGCCATAATCTACGACGTTGAGAGCCATCAGCACGTTCTGCTCCACCAGTAAAATAGAGGTGCCTTCATCCTGATTGATGCGCCGTACGACCTCAAAAATCTCCTGGACGAGCAGTGGCGCCAGTCCCAGCGAGGGTTCATCCAGCAGCATCAGCCGGGGATGGCCCATCAGCGCGCGGCCGATGACCAGCATCTGCTGCTCACCCCCGGACAGGTAGCCGCTGACCTTGCGCCGCAGGTCCTTGAGGCGCGGGAAGTAGCCATACACCAGCTCCAGGTCACGCTGAGCGTGACCATCACCCACCGCCAACCCGCCCGCCAGCAGATTCTCCTCGACGCTGAGATGCTGAAACAAGGGACGACCTTCGATCACCTGAATAATCCCTTTGCGCACGATCTCTTCCGGCCACAGGTGGTCAATGCGCTGCTCGTTGAACTCGATGCTGCCGCGCGTCACTTCGCCCAATTCGGTGCGTAACAGGCCAGAGATGGCCTTGAGGGTGGTAGACTTGCCGGCGCCATTGGCCCCCAACAAGGCCACCATCTGGCCCTCCCGCACCTCCAACGACACGCCCCGCAAAACGAGGATCACATCGCTGTAGACGACTTCGATGTTATTCAGCTTGAGCATAAGCCCATCCTGACTCGAGTGAGGACAAGGCATACCCTGCCCTCACTCTTAACCACTTCGGACTCGTAAAAATGTAAGTTCCCGCATCATCGCATGTCATTCTGAACGAGCATAGCGAGTGAAGAATCCCCGGCGACTCCATGGAGATTCTTCGGCTTCGCCTCAGAATGACATGCGGGAGATAGAACCCTTACTGCGCCGGGCGCAGGTCGGGCGCGGTGAACCAATCGGTAACGGGCACCATATCGCCGCCGGTCATCTTGCCGATGCGAACTGCCTGGGGCGCACGTAGATCAGAGCTGAAGGTCAGGTCAAGGATGCCGAGCGGCCGGACCGGGTTGTTCTGCATCACCTGGTACAACACCTCGCCGTTGAGCTGGCTCAAGTCACCGCCTACCTGATCCAGGGCTAATTCCGTCCACTTGCGGATGGCGTCCATACTGGCGAAGCCGATCAGATAGCCCACGTTGTGCTCGGCCGGCGGGCGATTGTTAGCCTCAAAATGCCGCTCGATGAGAGCTATGCCTTCCGTCCCTTCACTCCACCAGACGGTGGGCATCACGCCATACCAACCCTCTGAAGCCGCGCCGGCCAGCGCCATCGAGGACAGGTCCATGGACCAATTGACTCCCGCCAGGAGCATGCTGTCCTTCAAGCCCAACGCTTCGGCGTCTTTCATAATCTGGGCCGGGCCGTGGGCCAGAGTATTGGTATAGATGACGTTGGCGCCGGCAGCCTGGGCCGCCAGCAGTTGCGTGGTGACATCCGGGGAGCCGAGCGGGAAGAGCTC
This sequence comes from Anaerolineales bacterium, assembly GCA_024643945.1. Next base: position 6,907 of record JAHELX010000176.1, on the reverse strand, counting down.
GACGCTGACGATTTCCACTCCCTTCGAAGCGGCGTAGGCACGCGTTTCGGGTGTGTCAGCGCCACGACCAAAGGCAGTATCCCATGTAACCAGCGCGATCTTGATCGGGTCGCCGGCATCAGGCGGTTTCACCTCGGCCCAATTGTCCACCAGCCAGTCGAGGAAGGCGGCAAACTGGTCGGCGTAGCTGGGCACATTGGCAAAGGCGTACGCCGGGGGATAAAGACCGGCGACACTCACGCCGGCCGTGAGGGCGGGAATTTTGTCCTCGGCCAGTCGTTCACGCAGCGCCTCGGTCTCGGGCGAGCCGTATAAATTGATGATAATCGGTTTCGGGGTGGCTTGCGAGAAGCGGCTGTAGATAGAGATGGCCTCTTCCACCTGGCCGGCGTCGTCGCCAAACTCCACGCGCACCGTGGCACCCCGGATGCCGCCGCTGGCGTTCACCCACGCCGCGCCGTCGTTGAAGCCATCCACCACCGGTGCGGTGATGCCCGCATAGGGGCCGCTCAGGTCACCGAAGTGGTAAATGACAATCTCCTGGCCCTCCAGGCTGTAGCTGTCCATGAAGGCCGTCGCCTCTTCCGCGCTGGGGATGCGCAGCTTCCAGCCGACTTCGATGACGTCGGGGTTGGTGACCTCAGCATAGCTGTCGTCGGTTTCGCGTGCCTTGTTGGTGGCATCCACGATCGCCGGCCAGGCGAAGGGATTGCCATACTCTTTGTCGGCCAGCTTGCTCAGCCAGTCATCGGCCTGGACAGTGTAGTCTTCGCCCCCCTGTGCAGACGGAGCCGCCATAGCCGCCACCGGCATCAGGACCAGCAGCAGGCCAAGGATGATGGTGATGTTGAACAGTTTCTTCATCGGAACTCCTCCTCGTTGCGTTTGCAGTAGCACCGGACACCAAGATCAAATTCAACAGTCCTCTCTTTTCAATTACTCGCTACACATCCCCCCTTTCTGGCAATACACTGTGAAATAAATAGTGAAATGTCGATTCTATTCTGCACATCGGAACCCAACATCGTCATTGGCCGTAACGGCCGGCGGCGCGGCGCTGCGATTGGTGCTACGAACCTGCTCTTCGGTGTCGAACCAGCCACCGCCGCGCGTCACGCGCAGGTCCGGGTTATACTGAGGGTCTTGATACGTGCTGCCGGGATAGGCCACGTAAGGCGAGTCGGTCCACTCCCAGACGTTGCCGGCCACGTCGAAGAGCCCGTAGCCATTGGGCGCATAGCTGCCCACAGACACAGTGTCGCGGATGCCGCTCTCCTTCACGTTAGCCTGGCTGGGGTCCCATTCATTCCCCCAGGGATACAGGAACCCTTCCGGTCCCCGGGCCGCCTTCTCCCACTCCTCTTCGGTGGGCAAACGTTTGCCGGCCCAGGTGCAATAAGCCACGGCATCATCAAATGTCACCCGCACCACCGGATGGTTCTCCTCTCCTGCCTGAAATTCATCGCGCCAACTGGGCGAATTCTCTTTTGTTTCGGCATAGGTCACGTAACCGGTATCCTCGGCAAAGGCGGCAAAATCGGCGTTGGTGGCTTCGAACTTGTCGATCATAAAAGCCGGCAAATCTACCTCGTGGGCCGGGGCCTCGTTGGGGTCGCTGTTGTCATTCCCCATGACAAAGGAACCGGCCGGGACTTCAGCCATCTCGCTGCCGCGCACCACGACCTGCTCTTCCTCCGCGCTCGTTGTCGCCTCTGGGGTCAGGCTGGGCGTAGGGCTTGGAGCCGGGGTGGGGGTGGGAGGCGGAGGAACCGGCGTCGGAGTCGGTGCAATCTTAATAGACGTAGCCTCCTTCACCGGACCCGCCTGGGGAGTCGCCTGCGCCTCACCCTCGACCGGGGTCGCCCCTCCCGCGGCAGGCGTCGCCCCTCCGGCCGGTGTGCCTGCCCCTCCGCAGGCAGCCAACACGAGCGCTACGCTGGTGATAGCGGCGATGCCAACGACGATAGATGTTCGCTTCATCTTGATCTCTTCTCCTTCTTAATGTGAGAATGGCCGCAAGCGCCAGCCTGCCTTCAGAATCTCCCAGCGGTGGGCCAGGCCGCGCGGTTCGAAGATCAGGAACAGGGTCAGGGCCAGTCCGAAGACCAGTGGCCCCAGCCCGGCCAGATTGGCACCCAGTCCAGGCAATATGTCATTCAGTGCCGGGGTGAGAGCCGAAACCGATTCGCGCAGCAGGCGGATGAAGGCCGTGCCCAGAATCGGGCCCAGCGCGCTGCCCATGCCGCCCACAATGACCATCCCCAGCATCCAGACCGAGTCGATCAGGTCGAGTTGCTCGGGGTTGATCGAGCGCAGGTAGTGCGCCCACAGCGACCCCGCCAGCCCGGCGTAAAAGGCGGAAAGGAAGAAGGCGCGCAATTTGTAGGCGACAATGTTGATGCCCAGCACCTCGGCCGCCAGGTCGTTGTCGCGGATGGCCACGAAGGCACGTCCCGCCCGCGTCCGGGCCAGATTCTTCATAGCAATGGTAGTCAGGATCGCCACAAACAGGATGATGAGATACATCCTACCCACCGTGTTGAAGGTAAAGCCGGCCAACTGGGGCAATGGAATCCCTTGAATGCCCGTCGCTCCCCCCATAGTGTTGATCCAAAAATTGCGAAAGACCCAGGGGATGATGAACTGCGCCGCCAGGGTCGCCATGGCCAGGTAGAAGCCTTTGATACGCAGTGACGGCAGGCCAAAGACCAGGCCGGTGAGCCCGGCACCCAGTCCGGCCAGGGGTAGGGCAAACCAAAAGGGGACGCCGGCATATTTGGTCAGCACCGCCGAAGCGTAGGCGCCTACCGTCATAAAAGCTGCCTGCCCCAACGAGATTTGGCCGGTGTAGCCCACCAGGATGGCCAATCCCTGCACCGACACCAGAAAGATGCCCATCAGATTGAGAGCGTCCAGGAATTGGGGTGGCGAGAAAATGGGCACGGCGAAAAGAAAGACCACCAATATGACCGCTGCGCCCCACTGCCACGGTCTGCGGATGACGGACATATCCTGGGCATAACTGATATCGAAATCACCGGCCGGTCGAATAGCTGCCATGCAGGTCTCCTTATTTCCAACTGAGCTATATGCGCTCGATGCGCTTCAGGCCAAATAAACCGTCGGGCTTGAAAAGTAGCACCAACAAGAGCACCAAGTAGGGTGCGACCTCGGCGGGGTTGGTGGCACGGATAGCATGGTTGGCCGGGAGCCCCCCGACCAGACTCTCAATCACGCCGATCACCAACCCGCCAACAATCGCCCCTGGAACCGACTCCAGCCCGCCGAAGAGGACGGCCGGGAAGGCCTTGAGACCAATATTGGCCATGGTGGGCTCCACGCCGCTGATGCTGCCAATGAGCACTCCCCCGGCCAGGCCGATGACGCCGGCAATGGCCCAGGCCGTGGCAAAGATACGCCGTACCCGCAGGCCTACACTCTGGGCAAGCTGGTGATCCTCGGCTGCCGCCCGCATGGCCAGCCCGGCGCGGGTGAATCGGAAGAAGAGGGCAAAGATGGCGACGCCGGCCATTGCCAGCCCAAACCCCCAGATGAGGGCAATCTTGAGCACGATGCGCACGTCCCCCCCCAACGGGATGATCACGGGCTTGAGGGGGAAGATTTCGGGAAAGACCTGGCGTGCCCCACCAAAGACCAGAATCGTCACCCCCTGGATGATCTGGGTCAGGGCCAGCGTCATCATGATGGTCGCCAGGATAGGCTGGCCGATGAGCGGGCGCAACGCCAACCGCTCGATGAGCAATCCCAGCAACACCGCCGCCACGACGCCTCCCGGCAGCGCAACCCAGATAGGCCATCCTATCTCAACCATGAAGCCCCAGGTGATGAATGCACTGAACATCAGCAGGTGTCCCTGGGCAAAATTGAAAATTTGCGACGATTTGTAGATGAGCACCAGCCCCAGGGCTACCAGTGAGTAGATGCCTCCGGTCAAAATGCCGGTTACCAGAAATTGGGGGAACAACTGCCAGTTCAAGCCAATACCTCCTCGACATCCAATGAGCACACCCGTACCGGTGTTTCGACCACGCCGTGCCGGCCGTCACGGTACTTCACCTCGGCCCGCACGCGCACTTCGTCCAGCCCGGTGTACATGGCATCAATCATTTGCTGGTAGCGCTGTTCCACGAACCCGCGTCGCAGCTTCCGGGTCCGGGTCAACTCCGCCTCGTCGGGGTCGAATTCCTTGTGCATCAACACGAACTTACGCACGCGGGCAGCCGGCGGCAGCGATTTGTTCACCCGCTCCACATCGGCGCGAATCAAGTCGTACACCTCCGGCCGCTGCGACAGGTCTACGAAGGTGGTGTAGGCGATACCCCGCTTCTCGGCCCAGCGCCCTACGTTGTCGAAGTCAATGGTGATGATGGCGGTCACATATGCGCGCTCCCGGCCGCCGATGGACATCAAGTCTTTGATGTACGGGCTGAATTTCAGCCGGCCCTCGATGTATTGGGGCGAGAATTTCTCCCCTCCCTTGAGTTCCAGCAAATCGTCCACCCGGTCCAGGTAGATCAGATGTCCATCTTCGTCAATATGACCGGCGTCTCCGGTATAGAACCAGCCATCCTTTAGCTTCTCCGCCGTTTTGTCCGGCGCTTTGTAGTAACCCTGAAAGACAGACGGCGCTTTGACCAGGATCTCTCCTTCGTCCGAGATTCTAATTTCCACACCCGGCGGTGGTACACCCACGCTCTCGAATTTCACGTCTTCGCCCACGTGCAGCGTGTGGATCTGAACCTCGGTAGAGCCGTACAGTTGCTTGATGTTGACGCCAATGGCACGGAAGAAACGGACCACGTCGGGGCTCAGGGCGGCCCCGGCGGTGTAAGCTGAGTTCACCCTGATCAGCCCGAGTTTGTCCCGTAGCGGGTGAAAGACGGCCAGGTCGCCCAGCCGGTAGAGAATGCGCCACATGATCGGAACCTTTTTCCGGGCGAAGCGCATGTCGGCCACCCGGTAGCCGACGGGCAGGAACAGACGATACAGCCAGCGATTGATGGCGGTCGAATCGTTGATGCGCACCTGCACCATAGAGACCAGGCTCTCCCAGAGCCGGGAGCTGAAGAGGAGCGCATTGGGGGCGATTTCGCGAATATTCTCCTGTACCGTCTCCGGTGACTCGGGGAAGCTGACGATCATTCCCGTCAACATATGGACAGTGAGTCCCAGAGCGTTTTCGGTGATCCATGCCGGCGGCAAAAAGGACAGATACTCGTCGCTATCGCAGCGCGGGTCTACTTGGAGCGCAGCCCTGGCTCCGCCCAGCAGATTCTTGTGAGCGATCATCGCCCCTTTTGGCAGATCCGTCGTGCCCGAGGTGTAGCAGAAGATCGCCAGGTCGTCCCCACTGCCCTGCGCCACCAAGGTCTCGAAGCGGTTGGGGTTCTCCTCGGCCACCCGGTGTCCCTGCGACTCCACTGCGGCGAATTCGATCAGCCATGGCGCGTCATAGTTCCACAGGCCCCGGCTCTCCCAATAGATGACCTTCTTGACAGCCGGCACGCTATCCTTGATTTCCAGTAGCTTGTCACATTGCTCCTGGTCTTTGGCCAACACAAAGGTGGCATCGCAGTGGCCGACGATGTACTCGATCTCGCTGGGAATACTATCAGTGAAAATTCCCACGGCCACACCGCCTGCGCTCTGGATGGCAATCTGCGCCCAGAAATATTGGGGGTCGTTGTCGCCGATGATGCACACCTTGTCACCCCGTTGCAAGCCCAGCTCCACCATCCCCAGGCAAAAATCGCGCACGTGCTCGTAGGAGTCTTGCCAGGTGAAAGGTTTCCAGATGCCGTAATCCTTCTGGCGCATGGCGATTTTCCTGTCGCCATACTGCCTGACCCGTTCTAGTAAATGCTTTGGCAATGTGTCGGCTTGGGTCATTCCATCCTCTCAAAATCGAAATACGTCTCTCTGCGCTTCCTCCCCCAGGTAAGCCCTGACGACCTTCGGATCTTGCTTGACAGCCTCAGGCGTGCCCTCGGCGATTTTGACCCCGAAATCCAGCACTACGATGCGGTCGGCGATGTCCATCACCAGGCCCATGTCGTGCTCGATGAGCAAAATCGTCGCCTCCCGCCGTTCGTGGATGTCGAGGATGAAGCGGGCCATGTCCTCTTTTTCCTCAATGTTCATCCCGGCCATGGGCTCGTCCAGCAAGAGCAGACGGGGTTCCAGGGCCAGCGCCCGCCCCAGTTCCACCCGTTTGCGCAGACCATAGGGCAGCGCGCCTACCACACTCTTGCGGATATGCTCAATTTCCAGAAAGTCGATGATCTCCTCTACCACCTCGCGGTGCGCGATTTCCTCGCGCCGGGCCGGGCCGAAGTAAAGCATCCCGGCCAGCATGCTGTGCTTCATATGCACGTGGCGCGCCGCCATCAGATTGTCCAGCGTGTTGAGGCCCGTGTAAAGGGCAATGTTCTGAAACGTCCGGGCAATGCCCATTTGGGCAATTCTATAGGCCGGCAGATGGGTGATGTCCTGCTCTTCAAAAATGATCTGGCCCCGGTTCGGCTGGTAGAAGCCATTGATGCAGTTCAGGCTGCTCGTCTTGCCGGCTCCGTTGGGACCGATAACCGCCAGAATTTCACCTTCGTAAACCTCGAAACTCACGTCGGTCAGGGCACTGGTACCACCAAAACTGAGGTAGAGATTTTTGACGCTGAGCTTGATGGGTTGGGAGGTCATAGCCACCTCACGCTTCCGCCAGCAGACCGTTGAGCACCAAATCAACAAAAATGGCCGCTATCTCTTGTGGAGACAGGCGGCCATCTCGTCGATACCAGAGGATTAACCAATTGTGCATACCCATCAGGGCAAAAGTCACCAGCGTGGCATCTACAGGACGGAATATCCCTGTATCCACTCCCTCCTGAAT
>JAHELX010000875.1 GCA_024643945.1 Anaerolineales bacterium | reverse complement strand
GAGGTGATGCGAGCCAGATAAAGCGGTCTGCAGTAGCTTCTTATTCGAACCCAAAACGTCCGGTGGAAGGGAATTTGAGATGAACAGGATTCCGCCTACTCTTGTACAAGGAAAATAGTATCCAAGAAGAAGGAGGATCACTATGTACCGATTGGCCAAAATCACTTTGGCACTCGTAATCGCCGTGAGCATGATGTTCTTCGTTGCTTCACGGATGGCGCCCACCCAGGCCGACGCAATGCAAACGTACATCGTGCTGTATAAGCAGCAGGCAGTCCCGGCCGACGCGGCGGACGCAATCGCCAAGGCGGGCGGCACGCTGGTCTACAGCTACGACCAGATTGGGGTCGTCATCGCCCGCTCCGACAGTGCCTCGTTCCGGGACAAGTTGCTGCAAGACAAGCGCATCGAGAACGCTTCGTCAACGGCCGGCTTCGCTTACAAATTAGACGAAGAGATCCAGGCCTTCGCCGCCGCCGCGGGGCCGCCTCCAGGTGACCTGCCCAACACGCCGGCAGCTTTCAACGATCCCCTGTCATATCTGCAATGGGATATGCGCCAGATTCACGTGCCGGAGGCGCTGGCGATCACGGGTGGCAGCCCGGATGTCGTGGTGGGCGACATTGACACTGGCCTGGACTACACGCATCCGGACCTGGTCGCTAACGTTGACTTCGCCAATAGTGTCTCGTGTGTGACTGGTGTTCCTGATACGACCCCAGACGCCTGGAATGATGACAATGGGCATGGCACACACACCGCCGGCACTATCGCCGCCGCATCCAACGGCATTGGCATTGTGGGCGTGGCGCCGAACGTCAAGATCGCCGCTATCAAGGCCGGCAACGCCGATGGTTACTTCTTCCCCGAGGCGGTCATCTGCTCGTTCATGTGGGCCGGGGAGCATCACCTGGACGTGACCAACAACAGCTACTATGCCGATCCGTACCTCTTCAATTGCCGCAACGATCCGGTGCAGCATGCTATCTGGAAGGCTGAGCAGCGGGCGATCCGCTATGCTATGCAGCAGGGCGTGACGGTGGTCGCGGCAGCGGGCAACGAGAACATGGACCTTTCCAAGCAGAACATTGATACCACTAGCCCTGATTTTCCGCCCGATTCGGCGGTAACTCGGGAGGTCACCAACGCCTGCGTCGTCATCCCGGTGGAGATTCCTGGCGTGATCGGGGTCAGTGGTAATGGCAACCTGCTGCAGAAGTCGTACTATTCAAGCTATGGGGTTAGCGTCATCCAGGTCGTTGCGCCGGGTGGTGACGCCCGCTTCCAGCTCACGGCCGATGCGCCCAATGGGCGCGTCCTCTCAACCTTTCCGGGCAACCGCTATGCGTACGCGCAAGGCACTTCGATGGCTTCCCCCCACGTGGCGGGTGTGGCAGCGCTCGCCATCAGCCAGTTCGGCAAAATGCCACCCGGCAAAGTGCAGGCCTTCATCAACCAGACGGCTGACCCGCAACCCTGCCCACCCAATCCCTTCGACCCGGGTGGGACTGGCGCCTGGCTGGCTACCTGCCAGGGCGGCGACGGCTATAACTCTTTCTACGGCCACGGACAGGCCAACGCGCTCAACGCGGTCACGCATAAGCCTGGGAAATAGGCAGGCGAGTCACCTCAGTTTTGGCTCCAAGGGCCGGCGCACGCCGGCCCTCACGGCTTGCACTCCTGAAGCAGACATTTGACACATCTCACGAAATACAGGTAATAGGCGTAGCGCCGCAGTGGGGCCAAGCTTGTTCCAGAGGCCGCCAGGGCCTCGATGAAAAAGTATTAAAGAATACCAATCCCGCGGATTGTCGCCGTTAGCAGGTTTCCAGAGGAATACTTCTAACCAGATTCATATAAAATTCATATGATTTTCTCATGGCATTCTGACCGACTATCGTGATACAATAATCAAAAGGTTTCTCTACACAACATAAGCACAATTCCCCAGTTTGGACAGGTCTCCGCCAATATATCTAGCACATTCGGGGAGAAAGGGGCGTGTATAGGGCTGCTGTAAGGGCGCTGCAGAGTGAGAGAAGGGAGCTTCCCCTTGCTCTCACCACCAATGCCTACCCCAACTTCTTGTGCGGATCCCATCAGTTCTTCACCTGGTTTATACTCTCCTACTTCTTCTTGCGTATCACTACCTCCTTGAGCCTCCATACCTTATAGCCTCTTTGGCAAGAAAACCAACTCAGCGGAAACGTGTTCTCAAGAATACGGACTTGTTGAGAAAGCCAACGCCCGAAAGGAGGTGATGCAAGCCGGACATGCCAGGTTGAAGTAGACTCTTTTCACTAACACAAAACGTCAAGTTGAATGGAACTCAAGCTGAACGAGATGACACCTATTCTTAACACAAAGAAGGTTGGCCCGCAACAGCACCAAGCCTATTCCAGAGGCTGCCAGGGCCTCGATCAAGAAGTGTTCAAGCAAAGGAGTCCAAGATGTTTACCAGAGTATTACAGCGAGTAGTCCCGTTTGGACTGGCGCTGGTCATGTTGCTCTCTCCCCTCACCGCGGCTGCTGGCCCGGCGTCCTCATTGGCAGCGGCCCCCAGCGCACCGCATGCCGACAAGGTGATCTTCTTCGCCGCTGATGGCATGCGTCCCGACCTGATGGAGCGTTATGCGGCTGAAGGCGCTATGCCCACCTACCAGCAATTGATGGACGCTGGCGTTCGCGGCGACAACGGCCTTGTCCAGGCCTTCCCGCCCAACA
>JAHELX010000874.1 GCA_024643945.1 Anaerolineales bacterium | reverse complement strand
ACGTTGAGGACAGCAGCGGGCTCAGCATGACCCAGCCGGTCAGCGGCACGATTGTGTGGCAGGCAGGGGATTTGATGCCTCACACCCGCAGTTCGTTCGTAATATCGGTATCGGTGGCCACTGACTTGCCGGTTGGCACTCCCGTGACCGGCACGCTGGATATTACGGGGGTTACCGCCTGGGATGACCCGGGCGACAACCGGGCCACGTGGACGGGCTCTGTTACCTACCCCAGACTCTATCTCCCGCTAGTATTAAGGAACATCGATTAAATAACTTGAACGTTTTATCCTATTTAGATGAAATTTTAAAAATCTGCGGGAGATGGGTTCCCAATTGCCTTCTCGTAATCGTCCGGGGTGTCAATGTCAAACAAGACGCCGGGGTCAGAGACCGGCACGCGCTCGGCCTGGTCGGCGTGGGCTTGCAGCACGGGCCGGCCGCCGGTATCGCCGCTGAGACGCGCCAATTGCGGGAAGAGGGCCCGGTCGAAAAGGACAGGGTTGCCCCGGCGGCCGTTGTGTTCCGGCCAGACGACCGGGGCGAGGGTGGCCCGGTGGCGTTCGACCAGCGCATTGATGACGGCCGGCGTGATGCCCGGCTGGTCGACCAGAAGGAAGAGGGCCGCGCTCACGTCAGGGGGCAGCGCAGCCAACCCCGCGCGTACCGAGGTGCTTTGCCCCTGCGCCCAATCTGGGTTGACGACGACCGTCACCGGCCGGTCGCCAAGAGCGACTTGGCAGGCATTGGCCTGGTGACCCAGCACCACGACAACGGGACTTGCCTGGGAAGCCAGGGCGACGTCTGCCAAGTGGCCCAGCAGCGAGCCTCCCTCCCAGGGAAGGAGTTGCTTGGGCGCGCCGAACCGCTTCGATGCGCCCCCTGCCAGCAGGATTGCCGCCACCCGCCCGCGCACCTCGGTTACAGGATCCTCACGTTGCACCGCACCGATGACCACGGCGTCAACGCGTCGATGCGCCATCAGCCGCCGGGCCAGATCCCGGGCGGCGGCTAATTGCTGGGGGCTTTCGACTTTGTTGATGAGGGGCACGGCCCGCGCCCGCGGCGGCAGCCCCTTCAAGCCGCCCTGAGGATGGGTCAGGACGGCCGTGATGGTCTCGGGCGTCACTTCCGCACCGACCCTGACCCCGGCTAACTGCGCGACGCGCGCGGCCCGGTGGACGTAGCGGTCGGTCAAGGGGCGGCCGAGCGCCTCCACCCCGACCATCGGCACCAGCAGGGTGGTGCAGCCGGGGACCACCGGCTCGTGGCCGGCAGGAGCTTTAAAAGGACGCATGCGCGAGCCGTCGGCTTCGTTGAGAATGATGTCTACCTCCGGCATAGAGGCCATCGCCGCGACGAGGTCCGGTTCCACCCCAAAAGCCTTGCCAATCTCATAGTCGGGCTCGCCGATGACCAGCGTGTGGGGATGGGAGGCGAGCTGCCGGGTTAAAGAGGCGATAAGTTCATGGGAGGGCTGACCCTGGCGATGGATGATGTGCTGGGGGGCCAGGGCGATTTGGGCAGCGAAGATGCGAGTCGTGGTCGTGGTCACCACGTGCTGCCCTTGCGCGACGAGTTCGTCCGCCAGGCGGAACATGGCGCTTGTCTTGCCGCCCCCACCGACAAAGGCCACGACTTCTTTAGGCTGGATACGCAATGCGCGATTTAAATCCATAGGTCTAAAAGGCAGCAGTTACTTCCCTGCTACCTGCTATCTTGCTGATTCAGCCAGGCCAAAATTGCCTCGAGCACGCCGCCGCCGATGGCCAGTGATTTCTCGGAGATAGTGAAGCAATGCTGATCCACATCACGTGGGTCCAGGTCACCGATTTTGAGGCCCCTGGTAATCGCCACACTGGGATGAATCAGTCCCCGCAGCACACCGTCGAACATGGCGCGGACTTCATGGCCGTTTACATAACCGACCAGGTCTCCCTTGCGCAGCCGCTGGCCGACGCGGGCGACAGGGCGCAGGTGACCGTCGGCCGGGGCACGGATCACACGGCCCCGGGTGTAACCCTTCACCTTGCCCGGGGTCTTGGTATCCGGCTGGGGGGAGCCCTGGTAGAGGACGCGGGCCAGCCAATGACCGCGGTTGGTCTCGATGGCGGCGTGGCAGTCCACACCGGCAGCAAAGCCCGGTCCCAGGGCAATCACCAGCGGCGCGTCGGTGATGCGGGTACCGGTGTTGCGCTTGGCCACGATGCCGTCTACCAACACAGCCGGCCTGAGGATGGCTATCGTCTGCGCCTCCGGGTCTACCAGGACGGGAATGACCTCCCCCTGTCGGGCGAGGGCCAAGGCTTCATAGGGGTCCTCCGCCCGGCGGGCGGTCACACCCTCGATGGTCGTCTCGCCGTCGTAGATTGCCTGGCCAAAGCTGACGGCACGGCGCACCATCGTCGGCGTGGGGAGTTCGGTCATGACGATGGGGAAGCCAGATCGATGCAGGCGATAGGCGACCCCGCTGGCCAGGTCACCGGCGCCTTTGATGACAACCAACATATCAGAAAAAAGCATAGGGAACTTCGCTCTCTTTGTTTTCGGAGGGTCCATTGTAGCTTATGTACGTCGTTTTGTCTACTTGCACCGCTCAGGCCGGTAGTGTCCTTTGACTAGTTTATCATTCTCTTCCATTTGATCTATAATACTTGCGTTCGAGTCAAGATTGCTATACCCAACGCACGTGCGGGTATTAAAGGAAGGACAAGAGATGGATAAA
>JAHELX010000873.1 GCA_024643945.1 Anaerolineales bacterium | reverse complement strand
GGCGCCACCTTGGCGGCTCTGGAGAAGTTGCTGGTCGAGGGGTGGATCTCCGCCCAGGATCGGATTGTTCTCTTCAACACCGGTACTGGCCTCAAGTACCCCGACGTGTTCCCTGTTTGAGGTAAAGAGCATTGATTTCAGAGTTTGCACCTGACCTAGCACCGCCTGTTCCACGCCGGTGCAGCCCTATCAGCATTTTTCAAATGCGCTCTCAGGTCGGGACGGCCACGCCGTGCAGCGTGCGGGCGCTGTCGGAGGCCAGGAACAGAATAACCTCGGCGATAGCTTCGGGCTTCACCCAACTGCTATAGTCGGCGTTGGGCATTGCCTGACGATTGGCCGGTGTGTCGATGGTGCTGGGCAACACGCAGTTGACGTTGATCCCGGCCTCTTTGAGTTCGGCTGCCATACTCTCTGTCAGGCGCACGACAGCGCTTTTAGATACGCTGTAGGCGGCCATGTTTGCCCGGCCGCTCAAGGCGGCGCGGGCCGCTACATTGACGATTTTACCGTATCCCTGCTGCAGCATGTGGGGGATGACGGCGCGACTGGCGAGAAACACCGAGCGGGCATTGAGAGTAAGCATAAAATCCCAGGTTTCGACCGGCGTCTCGTGGACCGGTGTTCCGGCACGATAGCCGCCAACTGTGTTGACCAGCACGTCGATCCGGCCGAAACGATTGAGCGTCTCATCTACCATAGTTTGTAAAGCATCGGTATTGGTCAGATCGACCGAATTGGCGAAGAAATAGTCGGGCGCGTCTGCGATATCTGGGAAAATGCGCTTGAGACGGTCTTCAGCGTGATCTACCAGCGTCAGTTTAGCTCCGGCGGTCTGAAAGGCTCGGGCGACGGCGCTTCCCAGGTTGCCGGCGGCGCCCGTCACGACAACGACACGTTCCGAAAAGTCGAACATCTTTTATCTTCCTCGTATGATGGGCACAGATTATTCTTCTATTGGCTCCTCGCAACCCAGCCGCCAGACACGGTCATCGCGGGCCATCAGTTCGTCCGCCTCGGCCGGCCCCCAACTGTGCGGTTCATAACTTACCAGGGGCGGTGCCTGCGGGCTCTCACAGATGCGCACAACAGGGTCTATCAGATCCCAGGCCGCCTCGATCTCGTCGCTGCGCGTGAAGAGTGAAGCATCCCCATGCAGCGCGTCCAGCAACAACCGCTCGTAGGCGTCAGGCAGTGCCTGTCCGGCAAAGGAAGAGCGATAGTGGAACTCCATATCCACCGAGCGCGTGTCCTGGGCTGAGTCAGGCACTTTAGTCTCGAATTTGAGATGAATGCCTTCATTGGGCTGGATGCACAGGGAGAGGATATTGGGTGTCAGCCGGTAGTCAGGCGGCAGGTTAAACATCACGTGAGGCGGGCGCTGGAAAACGATGACGATTTGGGTAGATTTCTGATTCAGCGCCTTGCCAGAGCGCAGGTAGAAGGGGACTCCTTTCCAGCGCCAGTTGTCTATGAGCAATTTAAGCGCGGCATAGGTAGGCGTCAGCGAATCGGGGGCGACCCTGGGCGTCTCACAATAGCCTTGGTATTGGGCATGTACGATATCCATGGGCGCAATGGGCCGGATGGCTGAGAGCACCTTGACCTTTTCGTTGCGCACTGCGTCGGCGTTAAACGAGGCGGGCGGTTCCATCGCCACCAGCGTCAGCAATTGCAGCATGTGGTTTTGGAACATGTCGCGCACCACACCCGCCTGGTCGTAGTAGCCAGCACGATGGCCGACATCAACACTTTCGGCCATCGTGATTTGGACGTGGTCCACGTAGCGGCGGTTCCACACCGGCTCGAAAATGGTGTTGGCGAAGCGAAAGAAGAGGATGTTTTGCGCTGTCTCTTTACCCAGATAGTGATCAATGCGATAGATCTGACTTTCGTTGAAGACGGCATGAATAGCCTGGTTGAGGGTTTGGGCTGAGGCCAGGTCGTGCCCGAAGGGCTTTTCGACGACGATGCGGCGCCAGCCATCCCCTTCACGGGCCATATCCAACGCGCCCAGGCATTCAACGACGGAGGCGTAGAGTGCCGGGCCCGTGGCCAGGTAGTACAACCGGTGCGCCGGGCCATCCTCCAGTTCGCTTAGGGAGGCTTGCAAATGTTTGTAGTCCTCGGGCACGTTGAGGTCACCGCGCACGTACCACAAGTTGGCGGCAAAGGCCTTCCAGGCGTGGTCGGCCCCGTCACCGAATTGCTCTACGCCCGCGCGCAGCCGCGCGCGGAAATCATCGTGGGTGTAGGGCCGGCGGGCAAAACCGACGATGCGCATGTTGGCCGGCAGGCGCTCTTTGCGATAGAGGTTGAACAATGCCGGTATCAGTTTGCGTTGAGTCAGATCCCCCGAGGCGCCAAAGATGACAAGGGTAGTCGGCTTGGTGTTGGAATCCATTGGGTTCGTCATATTCTGTTGCTCACTCGCCGTTCTGTTGGCTATTCATCGAAGCGGCGGCGGGCGATGTGCGACATAAATTCGGTGCGGGTTTTAGAACTCTCCCGAAAGCAGCCAAGCATGGCGCTGGTGGTCATGACGGCGTTCGCTGTCTTTACACCGCGCATCATGCTGCACATGTGAGCCCCCTCGACCACTACAGCCACCCCCTGAGGATGTAGCACTTCCTGAATAAAATCAGCGATCTGCCGGGTCATTCGCTCCTGCACTTGCAGACGCCGGGCGAACATCTCGACGATACGGGGGATCTTGCTCAGACCGA
>JAHELX010000872.1 GCA_024643945.1 Anaerolineales bacterium | reverse complement strand
CCAGGATGATGGCTGTGCCGCGATCCTGATTGATCCGGCGCATCAGGTCCAGAATTTGGGCCTGGATGGTGACATCCAGGGCAGTCGTCGGCTCGTCGGCCAGGATCAGCGCCGGCCCACATACCAGGGCAATGGCAATCAGCGCACGTTGCTGCATACCGCCCGAAAATTGATGGGGATAAGCGGCGTAACGATCCATCGGTGAGGGAATGCCCACCTCGCTCATCACCTGCAGCGCCCGTTGCTTCTCCCGGGCGCGCTGCCCCATATCCAGAGGCCACAACGAGCGGGAGCCATTCATAATCTGGTGCAGCCGCAGCGACTCGCGGATCTGCTCGCCTATCGGAAAGGCAGGATTGAGCGTTGACAGGGGGTCCTGAAAGATCATGGAGATTTCTTTGCCACGGATCGTGCGCATGATCTTGGGTGACAGATGCCGCAGATTCTGGCCCCGAAACAGGATCTCCCCCTGGGCGATATACCCCGGCCGGCGGATCAGGCGCAGGATGGAGAGCAACACCGTGCTCTTCCCACAGCCCGACTCGCCCACGAGGCCCAGGATTTGCCCTTGCCTCACGGCCAGATTGATGCCATCCACAGCCCGCACCAGTCCGCGCTTGGTGGGGTAAACTGTGGTCAGGTTACTTAGTTCTAACAAAGTCTGCTGTTCCATGCTACTCAATTTTCAACCTCGGATCCAGAATATCGCGTAGACCTTCGCCAAACAAGTTAATGGATAAGACCAAAATCAGAATGGCAATGCCGGGGAAGGTAGAGACCCACCAGGCTACCAACAGGTAATCCCGGCCGGCAGCCACCATCGAGCCCCAGGCCGGGATGTGGGGCGGGATACCCAGGCCCAGGAAGCTAAGGCTGGCTTCCATGATAATCATATGCCCCATGCGCAACGTGCTCAAAACAAGCACCGACTGAATGATGTTGGGCAGAATCTCCCGGGCAACAATCGCAATATGGCCCAGGCCCGCCACCCGGGCTGCTTCTACGTATTCCTGGGTCTTTTCCGACAGCATCTCCCCGCGCACCAGGCGAAAGAACTCCACCCAGCCCTTGAAGGTCAGAGCCAGGATCAGGTTACTGAATCCCGACCCCAGGAAGGCCATAACCCCGATGGCAAAGATCAGGTAAGGGAAGGCCAGCAGCAGGTCGGCGAAACGGGACACCAGGTCGTCAAGCCGTCCTCGAAAGTAGCCGGTGATCGCCCCGAGGACCATACCCACGCTGGCAGAAATGCCCACCGATATCAGCCCGACGGCCAGGGAGACCCGGGCGCCGTAGATGATGCGCGTCAATAGATCCCGTCCCTGGGCGTCGGTTCCCAGAGGATATGCCCAATTCCCCTCAGCATGCCAGGCGGGTGGGTCCAGGCGCAATCGCAAATTCCCCCGCGTGGGATCATAGGTCGTGATCTGGGGGGCGAAGATCGCCGCCAGTACATATACCAGGATCACGATGCCGCCCATCAGGGCCAGGGGATGTTTTCGAAGTTCTCCCAAGAAGTCGGCGGCATTGCGCCGCCACAGGTTCAGTCGTATCTGCCACAGATAGGCTTGTCGCGCAATGGGCGACTCAGCTTGCGAACTGATTTCCACGTGTCGTCCTCCGGATACGCAATACGCAATACGAAATACGCGCTTCTATGTACGTGTTGCGTGCTGCGTAGTGTCACAGGGTAATCTTCGGATTCAAGTACGTATACAGCACATCCACAATCAAATTGGCCATCACAAACGTAAATGCGTAGACCATCACCGCGCCCTGCACCAGAGGGAAATCCCGGTCGAAAATGGCTTTGACCACCAGGCGGCCCAGCCCCGGCCAGCTAAACACTGTCTCCACGATCATGTTCCCGCCCAGGAGCACACCGACTTGTAAGCCCACTACCGTCACTGTCGGGATCAGGGCGTTGCGCAGGGCGTGTTTCAGGACGACGTTCCACTCGGGTGCCCCTTTGGCCCGCGCCAGCGTGACGTAATCCGAGCGCAGCGTCTCCAACATACTCGAGCGCAGTACGCGGGCAACAACAGCCGCCACCGCAGCTCCCAGGGTCACCGAAGGCAAGAAAAGATGCTTCAAGCTGCTGGCCATCGCTTCCCGGTTGCCGGTCAGGAGACTGTCTAACACATACAGGCCAGTGACCTCTTGCAACTGCGCGGCATGGTCGACCCGTCCCTGAACGGGCAGCCAGTGTAAGCGTACCGAGAAGATGAGAATCAGGATGATACCTAACCAGAAGGCGGGCATAGAGATGCCCAGGAAAGCGCCGGCCATGCTGAAGCGGTCCACCAGAGAGTTCTGGCGAACGGCTGAGATGATACCTATGGGGAAGGCGACGAGCAAGCCGAAAAACAGGGCCCCCAGGGCGAGCTCGATAGTAGCCGGCAGGCGTTCGGCGATCAGGGTGGTGACGGGGCGCTTCTGGATGTACGAGTAACCCAGGTCACCCCGGACGGCGTCCTTGAGGAATAGCCATAATTGCACGGGCAGGGGCTGATCCAGGTTAAACTCGTGGCGCAATTGTTCCATCTCACCGGCAGACACGGCACCTCCCTGGCCCATCATAATGTCCACGGGATCTCCGGGTGTCATGCGCATGAACAGAAACACGATAATCGCTACGCCGAACACGATGGGGATGGTGGCCAGGATGCGCTCCAAAATCTTGACAGTTCTCACCGATGCTCACTCCTGAATCAGCTATTCACACTG
>JAHELX010000871.1 GCA_024643945.1 Anaerolineales bacterium | reverse complement strand
GGGCATAATATTTGCCCGCTTCCCAGTGGATGCTAACCCATCGCGTGGGGTGGTGTTGCCTTCAGATACGTTGCCGAAAGCGGGTTAATGTCTATCCAGCTCAGTTTGCCTGTACATCCTGTTTCGATGCCAAACTGCGTAAAGTAGGCCCGTGTTCCGTCTTGATTGACAGCATTTGTATCTACCAGCACGTCTACCGGAACATCCAGACCAGTAGCCAACCGCTCAATCTGACCAAATGCCGGTGATGTGGTATCAATGACCACGCAGCTCAAGTAACCGGAGAACTCGGACACGACATAGGCGCGGGTACGGCTGCTGTTGAGCCACAGTCCCCGTGCCCCGTCAAGTGGCGCTGGTGTCACGCGACTGACGACGTGACCGAAAATGGACGACGAAGGGTCTATATCCACTATCAAGATGCCATCATCTACGTCGGTCACAACGGCCCGACGCTCATCTGCGTTCAGGGCAACATCTCGCAGCGCTTGCTCATTCAAAATGGTGGCCACACTACCATAGCCGGGCGAACCAGGGTCTACATTTATCACACCCAGTTCTCTGCTGAATTCTTCGGCCAGATAGACCAAGTTGCCGCTTCGGTTCAGAGTCAGGCCTCGGGGCCCACCCAGCCCACTCGCGACGAGCGTGACATCCCCATAATCCGGCGATGCTGGATCGATGTTCACCTGAACGAGTTGCCCTGCGTTCTGCTCAGTGATGTAAGCTTGGTACTCGCAAGATATTTCTCTCTCGTGTTCATCGCAAGTAGCCCTACTTTCTGCGAGAGGCGGCTAACGATTTAAGAATTAGTGTGGCGCGGCGGAGTCGTAGAGACCTGAGTTGAAGACAGATAACATGTGCAAACGGACTGCGGTTGAGAAGATGGGGAGCCGCCACATAATCCTGCGTTGAACTAAGCCGGTGGCTTGGAGGCGAAGCGGTTACCTGGAATTTAAGCCAGGTAGTCCGGCGGGTAGCCTCTCGTCTCAAGCCGGAAACCGGAGACAATTTTAGCAGAAACGCCCGAAATCTGGAAATTTCAGGTGCACCCAGCCCAGAGCGAGGGCACGGGCAGGTGAAATCAGGTGTAATGCAGTACCCGAGAGCGCCCGTCTTTCGCCACCAGGCAGAGTGAAGCCATAGGCGCTGTAAGCCCTGCATACCGCCCGGATCAAAGCCCAGCCACTGAACATCATTGAGGCTGTGCTCAAGGTGGTCGGCGGCGTTGAGGCCGGAGCGTTTCAAGCAGGCGCATCACCCGGTCGCACTGGGGGCAACGTTGGGCTGGGTCTGGCGGGGATAGATGGGCATCAGGCTTTGCCGCTGACAGCCTGGTCTCAAGCTCGTCGTTATGCCGCCCCAACCTGGCCCCAGAACCAACCCAAAAACCCAGGCTTCTCTGGCAATGGCTCCTTCGACCAGCAGGCCCAACGCCAGTAGCAACCTGTCTACCAGCCTCTCTCAACACGTGGGGATCCACCAGCGCCGCGCAGCCCAACAGCGCTGGCCAGACACTGCCCTCTCGATTCCAGCGCCTAAAAGACTCTGTAGCTTTCGGTCGTCTCGAAAACCCGAACGATGTCTCCGGTGAGGGCATCGACGCTGACGATCACAATGGGCGTACTTGCCGACAATTTGCGTGGGTAAAATACGACGTGCCAGCAAGGATTGGTTGTCGCCTCCAGAATCTGCCCGCCCGGCTCGCTCAACCGCATCTCCAACGGCACAGGAATATTTTTCCTCTGCTTCTCTGTCAGCGCACCGAGGGCCTTCGAGAAGGTCTCGGTGCTGTCAAGCTGCCATTTTTCGAGCGGAAACCTGGACACGCTCGGACCCCCTTGAGGTTCTGTGATGGTCGCCGCATCGCCTTCCACCACTACGCCCATCATAAGCTGGTGCTCCGGCGAGAAGAACTCGAACTCCCAACGCTGCGCTGTTCCCCCCTCAACCTGGGGACGGACCACGGTGCTGCTTTTCAGTTCGTAGAGCTTGGGCCTGCCACTCGTTTGGACCGACCCCATCCAGTCGTACTTGAGGTAGGCGTCCGGGTATTGTTCCTTGACGCTCTTCTCGGCAACGGCGAGGGCCTCCCTGGCAGAGACGTCGGGCATCTGCGTCCGCGCTGCTTCCCTGCGCAGGTCCGAGCAGCCAGTGCAGAGGCCTAACCAACACAGCGCTACCACAGCAAGAATTGCCGGTATTCTCGATGTCCTGGACATGACTCGCCTCCTGAAAGTGTCACCCGCCTGCCGGGCTGAACACCATCTCGTGGCACAGGATCTGATACCCCCAACTGACTCCGCCCCGTCTCAGACACCGCTCGGAACTGCACAGAACCACCATCCTTGGCTGTGCCCCCCAGACCCCGCGAAGCCTTCACGGACGAAACACAATGAGAGGAAAAGGCAGAGAAAGCGACTCTCTTTTCCGCTGCGGCATAACGTATTAAGGATTGGTATGACTCTAACCCTGAAAACAAGCTCTTCTTTGCACGGGCCAGGTCAGGGTTAGGCGGCAGCCAAGGTGCCCCTCACCAAATGCCGGGAACGAGGCGATAGCGGACTTCCTGGACGAAGTCCCGGTAGCCAGGCAGCTCGGCTTGAAGCATGCGATCCTCCAAAGACGTCCTGATGATCATGAGAGCCGCCGCCGTGATGCCGGGGATCAGCGCCCACAACGAGCCCAACAGGAAGGGAGTGCCAAGAGACTGGAGAATGGTTCCTACGTA